>CAYPPC010000235.1:0-3154 GCA_964412435.1 uncultured Paludibacter sp. | reverse complement strand
ATCACTCAATACCCCACTCGTTATGCGGCTCCCTGAGTCTTTTAATAAGCGCGGTTCAGAGATAAGCGAAATGGTGCAAAATATCGACCATGCTCCCACATTCCTGGAGATTGCCGGAGTTACTGTTCCTGAAGATATCCAGGGTGACTCTTATCTGTCCCTTCTGAAAGGAGAGAACAGTGGTAACTGGCGTCAGGCTATATACTATCATTACCACGAGTACCCTGCTGAACATGCTGTTAAACGTCATTACGGAATCAGAACCACACAATATAAACTAATCCATTTTTACGATGATATTGATAGCTGGGAGCTGTTTGATCTGAAAAATGATCCCACTGAAATGAGAAATCTGATTTTTGACAAAAACTACCGGGAAATAATCTCTGAGTTGAAGAAACAACTGTTTGAATTGCAAGAGAAATACGATGATCCAATTCGCTTTAGGTACCCGGTTTAACAAACAATAAAAATGAAAAAACTAATTATACCTTTCTTATTTAGCTTCCTGATGATCCATCTGCCGGCGCAGGAAAGTATGGGGCTTATCCCGCTACCCAACTCCATGGAACTGCATCATGGTCAGTTTCAGTTTAACAGTAAAACTGAATGGATCGTTGAGAGTGAGGACCAAAGGATAGCAGCTGAATTCTTAGCAAGTCGCTTTAACACAGTGAATAACCGGGATTATAAGGTAAAAACCGGGAAAAAGGCTAAAAAGAACAGTCTCTTTTTCACTACTGATTTATCCCTCGGAGAGGAAGAGTACACGCTAACTGTTACCCCCAACAACATCATCATCAAGTCATCTTCGGGCAAAGGTGCGTTCTTTGCCGTTCAGACTTTGAGGCAATTACTACCTCCTGCTATTGATTCCAATCAATGGATCAGCCGGGAAAACTGGAGTGTGCCCTCTCTTGAGATTAGAGATAAACCACGATTTGGATATCGCGGGTTTATGCTGGATGTGGCCCGCTATTTTATGCCCAAAGAGGATGTGATGCATCTTATCGACCTGCTGGCTTATCATAAAATAAACACTTTTCACTGGCACCTGACCGATGATAATGGCTGGCGTATTGAAATTAAAAAGTATCCCAAACTAACAGATATAAGTGCCTGGCGGGTTGACGGGCACAATATTTTCCCGCTTCGGGCAAACCCTGAGCCGGGAGAACCGGCAACAAGTGGCGGCTATTACACGCAAGAGGATATCAAAGAAATTGTACGCTACGCTCAAGAGCGCTATATTGAGATAATTCCCGAAATTGAGATGCCGGCACACTCCAACGCTGCCCTGGCTGCCTATCCGGAACTCGCTTGTCCGACCAATAATGGCAATCACATCAGTGTTTTACCCGGCATTGGCGGTAAAAATGCCTCAACGATCTACTGCGCCGGAAATGATTCAGTTTTTGTGTTTCTGGAAGATATCTTAAGCGAAGTGATGGAGTTGTTTCCAACAAACTACATTCATATTGGAGGTGATGAAGCCGACAAATATCACTGGGAAAGATGTCCCAAATGTCAGGCCCGAATGAAGGAAGAGAACATTCCCAACGAAGAGGAGTTGCAAAGTTATTTTATCAAGCGGATCAATCAATTCTTAATCGCCAACGGAAAAAAACTTATGGGTTGGGATGAGCTGGTGGACAGTGAAATTCCACAAGATGCAACAATCTTTGGCTGGCGCGGCATGGGGCATGGTGGAGAAAAAGCAGGTAATCAGGGATTTGACTATATTAAATCACCCGCTCAAAGGTATTATTTTATCCGTTATCAAGGTCCCCAATGGTTTGAGCCTTTTACCTATTTTGGCAATATCACTTTGAAGGATGTATATGATTATGACCCTCTGCCGGAGGACACACCCGACAAGTTAAAGAAACATATGCTCGGTGTAGAAGCTTGCTTATGGACAGAGTTTATTAGCAGCACCTCTGAAGCTCAGTATAAAATTTTCCCGCGCTTAAGTGCTTTTGCCGAGGCAGCCTGGACTTTACCAGGCAATAAATCCTGGGAAGGCTACACTAAGCGACTGGATAATATAATTGCGGCCTACGATTATATGAATACCACCTACGCAAAATCAATGTACAATATTGAACATTGCGTGAAACCGCTCAACGGCAAGCTGGAAGTAGAACTGAGCAATATTCGTCCCGATATTGAAATCAGATACACCTCAGACGGCAGCGAGCCTAAAGCCAACTCACCGCTTTACAAAGAGAAAATAATTGCAGAACCGGGCACTTCTATCCGATCTGCCGGATTTACAGGTGAAAATCGCATGGGAGAGATACTGCCACTACAACTGTTAGAGCACCAAGCAAGCGGCAAAAAAGTAATTTCTGATAACAGCACCGCTTATGTTTTAACCAACGGTGTCCGCGGCAGCGAAAAAATGACCGATGGCGAGTGGCTTGACTTTTATGACTCCAACGGTGAGTTCACAATCGATTTAGGCCGGGCATCACACTGCTCAAGTATCCTACTGGGTATGCTCAACAATGCAGGCATGGGGATCCACCTGCCGGAAAAGGTAGTTATAGAATCATCCACTGACGGCATTAACTTCTCACCTCTTTTTGAGAAGAGTTATAGTGAACCTGAAAGATTCCAGAATGGTTTCTTCAAAACTACCGAAGAATTTAACACAGGTGCTTTTTACGCGCGCTATCTAAAATTCAAGCTTACAAACCCCGGCACAGTCCCCTCAAAAATGATCCGCGAAGGCGGAAAAACCCGGATGGTATTTGATGAGGTGATGGTGTATTGATTAAATCTCCTGATATCCATTATAAATTTCACGAAGGCTTTCTTTTTATTTTATTTTATTCTATCTTTGCTTACAAGAATCCACACTATTTTTTAACACTTAGCGCTCTTTGAAATTTGAAATTAAATGATTAATTTTGCACTCCGATAAAATCGCGTTAATTTTATTTAAATTTCCGACTAAAACAGAAAACTAACAAGACAAAAACCTGTATTTCAAAGCAATACAATTTTTGCTATCAGAGACCATATTCCAGTAAAACAAGGATTAAGACAACACAACGTTCGGCGTGAAGCTCTTTATTTGCTTATCAGAGACCATATTCCAGTAAAACAAGGATTAAGACTCCCTACTCGGCACTATCCGAGTATTATT
>CAYPPC010000234.1:0-4527 GCA_964412435.1 uncultured Paludibacter sp. | reverse complement strand
CAAATAAACAAATAAACAAATAAACAAATAAACAAATAAACAAATAAACAAATAAACAAATAACAAAAATTAACAAAAAATGGTTTTATGATTGTCTAATTGTAATGTATAACTTGCAATTTGATTGTATTTGAAGATTCAGTTATACAAATAATTGATTTATGTCAATTTTCTATGTTTTGCTTCTTATCTTTGCAGTTATATAAATTAAAAATATATTTCATGAAAAAACTACTCCTTTTAGCAGCAATTTTAAGTCTCTTTACTTTGGGCACAGCCCAAAACTATCCACAACGTGAAAACACACACCGTTTGATGAGTTTTAATATTCAGCACGGTCGTGGAATGGATGGAAAGGTGGATATTATACGTATTGCTGATGTGATTAAACGTGTCAATCCGGAAGTAGTAGCTTTGCAGGAAGTGGACAGTGTAGTAAACCGCAGTGGCAACATCGACATTATGCAGATACTGGCCGATGAAACCGGACTTTTTGCCTCCTTCGGTTACTCCATTTTGCACGATGGTGGTAAGTACGGCAACGGTATGCTTACCCGTGAAAAACCGGTGGATGTACGAAAAATCAGTCTGCCCGGTAAAGATGAAGCGCGCACCGCTTTGATTGTGGAACTTCCACGCTATGTGGTGGTGAATACGCACCTTTCTCTCACAAATGAAGAGCGTTTGGAATCGATGAAACTAATGACCGAATCGATTCGTCACTATAAAAAACCTGTGTTCCTGATGGGCGACCTGAATGCTGAACCTCAGGATGAACCAATAAAATATTTAGAAAAGGAGTGGCAGGTTCTTAGTAATCCTAATGCTAAAACCTGGCCCTCAGAAGAGCCAAAGCAGACTTTAGATTATGTTTGGGGTTATAAGGGGCAGGGAGAGACCTATGCTAAGTTTCGTGCGCAGGTGCTGAATGATAAAATCACGTCGGATCATCGTCCGCTTTTTGTCGATATTCGACTAAAAACGCCGGCAGATAAAGTGATGCGCACTATTCCCTATCTGCAAAACCCGGGAACCAATGAAATGACCGTAATGTGGCTAACCAATGTGCCGGCACGCAGTTGGGTAGAGTATGGTACCGATCCGAATAATTTGCAGCGAGCCCGTACTTTTATGGAGGGTGAAATGGTGGCCAATAATAAAATCAACAGTATTTACCTGTCCGGACTGAAACCGGGAACAAAATATTATTACCGCGCCGTCTCGCAGGAGATTACCCGCTACTCCAGTTACTACAAAGAGTTTGGAGATACGGTGAAAACCGAACTGAAATCCTTCACCACCTGGAGTGATGATATCCGCGATTTCCGGGTGATTGTCTATAATGACATTCATAGCAATATGAAAATGTTTGATAAGCTGCACAGCCTGGTGGAGCACAAACCTTACGATCTGGTTATTTTTAATGGCGACTGTTTTGATGATGTGGAAGTGGAAAATGACATTATGAGTCGTATTCTGACCTACACGCCCAAAATTAAGAGTGATGAGATTCCATCAATTTTCATTCGAGGAAATCATGAAACGCGTGGAGAATATTCACAGCATCTCTGGGATTATCTCGGTCGCATGGGTGGTCGTTCTTACAGCAGCTTCTCTATGGGTGACACTCGTTTTGTGTTGCTCGATTGCGGCGAAGATAAACCGGATGACCACTGGGTGTATTATGATATGAACGACTTCACGCAGCACCGACTTGATCAGGCAGAGTTTTTAAAGCAAGAGTTGAAGTCGAAGCCCTTCAAAAAAGCTAAAAAGCGGGTGTTGATTCATCATATTCCGCTTTTTGGTAAAAACTTGGATAAATACACCCCCTGCACCGAGTTGTGGGGACCCATTCTTGAAAAAGCACCCTTCAATGTTTCGCTTAATGCCCATACGCATAGTTTTGAACTGATCGAAAAAGGAGAATATGGCAACAATTTCCCGGTAGTAATCGGTGGTGGCAACCGCGAACCCGGCGGCACAGTGATGGTGTTGGAGAAGAAAGGAAATACCTTAGGTTTGGAAGTAATTAACGCGGCGGGAGAGGTGTTGGTAGATAGGGAGATATAAGAGTGGATGATATTATTAAACCTTAAACCTATAAGGTTTAAGTGAGGCTTATAGCCATTGTAACTTGTTGTTAAATAATACGTTTATAAAACACATCGAAAACCTTATATGTTTTGATAGTAAAATTAATTTTAAATAAATATGAAAGGCCTCGAAAGTTTTCAACCCAACACTTTTTACCACGTAGTAAATCACGCGGTGGGGTTTGAAAATCTCTTTCAAAGCGATGAAAACTTTATTTACTTCTTAAAACGATATAAGCACTATATGCCATCGGTATGGGATACTTATGCTTACTGTTTAATGCCAAATCATATTCATTTGCTGGTAAAAGTTCACCCGGAAGAAGTGCTTATAAGCCATCCAAAATATAAAGGTGACTTCCATAAACTGGTAATGCAACAGTTGAGTAATTTGCTGAATGCTTTTGCAAAAGCTTATAATAAAATGTATAATCGACGTGGAGCGTTATGGATTGATTTCACCAAACGATTTTTGGTTGATAACAAGCCTTATCTGAAGTCGGTCATTAATTATATCCATCAAAATCCCGTTAATCACCAATTTACTTATAAACCTGAAGTCTGGAATTTTTCTTCCTACAATAGTCTTCTTTCCGATAAAACCACATTGCTCCGAAGAGAGGAGGTTATCAACATCTTTGGCAGCATGGAGAAATTTCTGCAAAACTACCGGGCTACAAAAGGGGAGATTAAAAATGAGTGGGAGGAGTTTTAGAAGGGGATCTCTGTCTAAAAGGCATAAGTGAATAAATCCCATAGTTAAAAAATGGCTCTTGACAGATAATTTATTGAGCTAAACCTCGATCGATTACTGCAGCGATATATTTATGTTTAAATAACAAATGAATGAATGTTCATTTGTTTATATATCGCTTAAATGTTGTACTTTTGTAGCCGAAAATTTAGCGAATTATTTCGCTATTTGAAAGTAAGAAACAGTATAAACTAAAATCTAACAATAAGCTATTTCGCTCATATACTGTAAGATAATATAGCAGAGGCGAATAGTATTTGAACTTATCTATATGAAAAAAGTGATTATAGTGGGTGGTGTGGCAGCCGGTGCTACAGCTGCAGCCAAGTTGCGTCGATTATCTCCCGACGTTGAAATTACTATGTTTGAAGCGGGACCGGATATCTCGTTTGCTAACTGCGGATTGCCTTATTATATCGGAGGTGATATTAAAAACCGCTCCTCACTGATATTACAAAGCCCGGAAAGCTTTGATCAGCAATATCAGGTGGATGTACATGTGAATACACGTGTTACAAAAATTGACCGGGATGAAAAAGTAGTGAGCACCATGGATGTGCGTACGGGTGAAGTGAAAACTTTTGAGTACGATAAAATCATCCTTGCACAAGGCGGACGCCCGGTGAAACCAAAAATTAATGGAGCCGATATGAGCCATGTTTTCACCCTTTGGACATTGGGCGACATGGACCGGATCAAACGTCATATTGATGAGCAGGAGCCAAAAAACGCCGTAGTCATCGGTGGTGGATTCATCGGCCTGGAGATGGTTGAGGCGCTTGTAAAACGTGGAATTAATGTTCACCTGATGGAGATGATGCCGCATGTGATGTCGGTGATGGACTCCGAGATGGCAGGATATATTCAGCAGGAGATGCTCGCTTATGGGGTTAACCTGTACACCGGAAAAAGTGTAACTGAAATCACGGCTAACTCGGTTAAATTGAGCGATGGAACTGTGGTGGACTCCGAAATGGTCCTGATGTCCATTGGTGTTCGTCCCACTTTACAGCTGGCCACGGAAGCTGGTCTCGATATTGGTGAGTCGGGTGGTCTGCTGGTAGATGAATATCTGCAAACTTCTGATGAGAATATCTACGCTGCCGGTGATATGGTGGAGGTAGAGCATAGAATTTCCGGAAAACGGGTCCGCATTCCGCTGGCCGGACCGGCTAACCGCCAGGGCCGCATCGCTGCCGAGAATTTGCTGGGTGGCAAACATGCCTACAAAGGTTCGATGGGAACATCGATTCTGCGTGTATTTGAAGCAGTGGCCGGAATTACCGGACTTTCACTCAAACAGGCACGTGCAGAAGGTATTCCTGCTGATGCGGTGGTGGTTCATAAAGAGCACCATACCAGCTACTATCCCGGCTCGGAAAATGTGAGTGTGATGCTGGTTTACAACCGTGAAACTGGTGTTATTCTGGGTGGACAGACAGCCGGTTATGCCGGTGCAGACCGTCGTCTCGATGTGATTGCCACAGCCATTGCTGCAAAAATGACTATTCATGACATTGCGGATGTTGATTTTGCTTACTCGCCACCTCTGGGCACTGCGAATGATGCGATCAATATGGCCGCTTTCACCGCTGAAAACCGTAAAAGTGGTTACAGCCCCTCTGTGACGGTGGGTGAGATTGATGCACTGGTTAAAGAGCATAAACCCATCTTAAT
>CAYPPC010000233.1:0-4547 GCA_964412435.1 uncultured Paludibacter sp. | reverse complement strand
CACCCCAGACACCCGGAATACTCTGAGCAAACTCAAGCTTAAAAGTTGGATAATCAGAGCGTAAATAGACTTTTTGATTTCTATCCTGCACATAATACTGCGCAGGCGTCCAGCTGAGGCTCACATGCGGCACAAAATTATACTGCACCGGAAACAGCACCTCCTGATCCGGATCCACACCATTATCAGATTTTCGTTTGTTGGCTTCACGGATATGATAATCGATACCTGCGCCAAACTGCAAACCGTTCATCAGCTCAATATTATTATACAGCTTGATATAATGGTCCTTGTAGTATTTCAGCTGCCGGTCTTTTACAAAATCCAGGCTATCCGCAAAATCTTCCAGTATTTTGGAGCTTAAAGTTGGATTACCACGGCCTGCCGAAATGGAGAGATACCCCATCTTATCCGGTTCATAGTTCCAACGGCTTCTGATGCTGTAACTCAGTTGATTTCTCCCGAAAATATAGCCTGCTGAAAGGGCAGTATTGATTCTTTGCTGGCGAGGCAGATTGAAATTGATGGCAAATCTCTGACGATAAGAGAGTCCGTCGTGGGTTGAGTAACCAAGCATCGAGGGATTCAGCAATCCACTGAAGCGCACGTCACCTGATTTAAAGCGATAGTTTGAGTTTGCCACCATATTCTTCATCATTTTCAGGGTATTATCCCCTCCCGATCTGCTCCGTTTCACTCCCAGTAGAGTCTGCTCTTCCCGGGCTTTCATTTTAGTCTGGTGCGCTTCCAGCAGCTCCCGTTCTTCTTTCCGCAGTGGAATGGTTCGCAGTTGTTCCCACAGCACCGAATCGTTGTTCAGAGGTACCGAGTCAAGTCTCATTTTGAAGCGGTTTCCAAGATTATAGTTTTTTTGCTCCAGCTCCCGAATGCGGTAGCTGATATCACCATAATTCATTTTAGCTTCAAAATCATTGATCACTTTATTACCCAGATAATCATAGGTCTGATTGATTCTGAACTCAACCGGGAGGTATTTGGTGCGAATATCCTGCCCCATAACCACATCAAAAGAGAAATCAACAAAGAAGTCTGTCCCCTCACCGTGCATACTCAGAACACGCCACATTTCATCTTCCACGGTGAAATATCCGCTAATAAGCTGAGGGTGTATATATTTGGGAGTGAACCGAATCGTGTAAACCGAGCCGCTCCAGGCATAGTCAACCTGCTCAAGCGCGAAAGTGTAATAGCCGGCTGATTTTTTACGAAGGGGGAGATAAAAAAGCTCACCGTGAGCGCTCTCGGAATAGATATCCATACTGACAAACCGAAATGGAAGCAGGGCAATATCTCTCTTATGAGTCAGGGTGCCTGTAACATATTGAATATCCTGCGAAAAGCTGTTGGGTGCACTGTATCGCAATTTACTCACCGATTCAATGATGGCTTTATCGTTTTGCGGATCGTGGATTACAAAATTGGGAATCTCGTTGGTGTATTTGTAAAGGATGTTCTTTTTTTTAGTTTCTACATTGGTTTTCAGATAAACAGAAGCTTCATACGACTGAATCACACCACTGTATGAGGCGGCAAAATGTCTTACCTGATTCATAATACTGTCTACATCGGGGGTTTCATTGGCGCAGGCGCCGGACGCAACTCCAAGTCCGATAAACAATATTATTATCCTGATAAAACGCATGGTATTAAAATTTCCTTTTATAATTAATCATCCGCAACTGTCTGCACATCCTCTTCAAAATCCATTAAAAATTCATTTCCCGGAATTTCGCTGAACTTTTGATGTCGTTTGAGGTGATACTCTTTCAGGATACTCCCCTGAAACATAGTTTTAAACGACGAGCGGACAGATTTAAGTATATTTTCATCGCGTTTATCAGTATATTCTATTTTGATGGTACGAAACTCGGTGCGTGCATCAATCACTGCTCGTGTGTGTTTAGGTCGAAAAGTGAGAAACATCTGAGTAGCCGCCAGATTATCGAGATAAAAACGCGCATCAAATGTCTTTTTCAGGCTTTTCTGAGGCAGATTTTTATAAAGCATCAACAGGTTGTTCCTAAAATTAAGAAAGGTTTTTTTTGGACTTGTTGAGTCAAGCGTTCCTCCGCCAATGTGATAAACAACACTTTTGGGGTTGCAAACAACCCGTTTTCCACGGCTGTTGAGTCGCCAGCAAAGGTCAATCTCTTCCATATGGGCAAAAAAGCTGCCGTCGAAACCGCCGGCCTCCCAATACTCTTTACTGCGAATCATCATGCAGGCACCGGAAGCCCAAAACACATCCCGCACATCATCATACTGTCCTTTATCCTCTTCAATAACACCAAAAATGCGCCCGCGACAGAAAGGATAACCCATTTTATCAATAAAACCACCTGCAGCTCCTGCGTAGTCGAAATAATTACGGCGGTCATAAGAGAGAATTTTAGGCTGACAGGCAGCTACATCCGGATTTTGATCCATATAATCCACAAGCACTTTCAGCCACTCTTTTGTTACCTCTACATCGGAGTTAAGCAGCACATAATACTCACTCTCTATCTGTTCCAGAGCTTTATTATAGCCTTCGGCAAAGCCCCAGTTGCGCCCGAGGCGAATTGTTTTCACGTCACTTCCAAAGCGCTCCTCCAAAAACTCTACAGATTTATCATTGGAATTGTTGTCAGCCACCACAACTTCTGCTCCGGCTATACCGGACACACTCTCAAGCAGAGGCGGTATAAATTTTTCCAGAAAATGTTTTCCGTTCCAGTTAAGTATTACAACTGCTATTCTCATTATTACTCTTATTCTACTATGTTTCAACTAAATTTACTAAACGCTGCGCGTCTCAGCTCTCTATATACTCTTTTTATCGGGTATGTTTCCATCTTTTATGCGTCCAGAGCCAGTTAGCGGGCTCATTCATAATATCCTCTTCAAGCAAACGCATATATTTTTCACTAATTTCAAATTCTTGGGTTGCTTTGGGTTGAAGCTCCAGAGGCATCAGTTCGCAGGTATAATATCCGCGTTTCAGTTTGGTCAGCCTCACGTAGTAGATTGGATAATTGAACTTACGTGCCAGCTGCTCCGTTCCCACAATCACAGCAGTGTGCTGATTCAGAAACCGGGTAAAAAACTTCATCCCGGACCTTCCTGGCGACTGGTCTGAAAGCATACCGTACATACCCAATTGTCCCTCCTGCCGGTGGCGCACCATCTCTCTCAGAAGAGACTTCATCTCAACATTCTTTGCTCCGAAACGGGTGCGGAGCGAATCAATAATTTCATTACTGATATCATTTTTCTGCTTTTTATAAACTTGAAATACCGGTTTATCCTCCGGCAAAAGCAGAGAAAATGAAGATGTCCACTCCCAGTTGCCATAGTGCGAAGTGTGAAGCATCACCGAGCGCCCCTCTTCATAATGCTTCAACAAAGCTTCGTGGTTGATATATTGCATTCTTTTACCGATCTCTTCGCGGCTCATACCGGCGAGCTTAAGCGACTCAAAAATCAGATCGCAAAAATGTCTGTAAAACTTCCTTTCAATTTGCAGGAGCTCTTTATCTGTTTTCTCCGGAAAGGAGAAATTCAGATTCTCTCTCACCACTTTCACCCGATAGCGTGCCAGTTTGTAAACGAACAGGTAGCAAATATCTGAAAAGAGATAAAGCAAAGCAAACGGCATCCGGGAAATGAGCCAGACAAAAGATTTAGCAAGATATCGAACCATACCCTAAAATACGTAAAAAACACCCTGAAAACTTAGTGTCAAGGTGTTTTTGTAATTATTAGCAGCAGAATTACTCCTCTTCCGAGTATATTCCCTGCGATTTCCCATACTCATACTCGCCGTCGAGAATAAGAATAATCTCATCAGCAGAAAGTTCAACACCATCTTTAACAGAAGCCTTCATTATATAATTGAGCATCTCCTCTTCGTCGATGCTGGCCTCTTCTGTGGAGTCTTCGTTGATAAGCCCTTTTTCGTCGTAAAAGTCATACATTACGTCCAGAACATAATTGATCATCTCTTCGTCAATACGTTTTCTGAGCTCTTTGGGTAGTTTGTTCGAAATGAATTTTACTGCTTCTTCATCGTCGTAAAACAGCAAATCGTCATCAGATTTCATGATAATAATATTTTACTGAGTTAAATTTGATTTATATCAAGATCAAAGATAAAGAATATTTTGATTACAAAGTGCTGTTTGATCAATATTTCATCAAAATTTTCTTAAAATGGAAGATGGTTAAGCTGAGATAGCAGCAAATCTTCGTTTTTTGTAGGTACTTACTGTTTGATTTAAGGCAATTCATTTTTCAATATGCGGCCAAAATAAACCGTTACATTAACCACAATTAACAACTCCGGCTTTAAGCAAGTCAGGAAAACTCCTGTTTATGCTGTTTCTTAAGGGTTTATTCATTATTCGTGATATATTTTTGCTTAAAACTGATAAATAAACTAACTTTGCCCTTTACAGCAAATCGGTTTGTCGCTTCCCAACTTGTTTGGGGTGAGGAAAGTCCGGGCAACACAGAGCACCATGCTTCCTAACGGGAAGTTGTTCGCG
>CAYPPC010000232.1:0-4585 GCA_964412435.1 uncultured Paludibacter sp. | reverse complement strand
CAAAATCAGAAAATACCTGACTGCCCGTCTTGCAAAAGCCAGTGTTTCTCGAATTATCATTGAGCGGACATTGAAGCTTGTGACTATTACGGTGTGTACTGCACGCCCCGGTATTATTATCGGTAAGGGCGGACAGGAAGTAGACAAGCTGAAAGAGGAGTTGAAAAAAATCACCGATAAGGAGATTCAAATCAACATCTTCGAAATCAAACGTCCGGAGCTTGATGCAGTGCTTGTAGCTAACAACATTGCTCGTCAAATTGAAGGTAACATCGCATATCGTCGTGCCGTTAAAATGGCTATTGCCTCCACGATGCGTATGGGTGCAGAAGGTATTAAAGTACAGGTTTCTGGTCGTCTGAACGGTGCCGAGATGGCTCGCTCAGAAATGTACAAAGAAGGTCGTACTCCTCTCCATACTTTCAGAGCCGACATTGACTATGCAAGTGTGGCTGCTCTCACAAAAGTAGGTCTTATTGGTGTAAAAGTGTGGATTTGCCGCGGTGAAATCTATGACAAAGTAGATTTGGCTCCGAACTTTACATCTTCAAAAGACTCAGGCCGTGGTCATGGCGGACGTTCCGACCGTGGTGGCAGAGGTTTTAGAAGAAGAAAAAAATAAAAGGTACAAATTGCATTTGAATTAAGAAATTATGTTACAACCAAAGAAAACCAAATACAGAAGGCATCAGGGCGGACGTTCCAAAGGAAATGCTCAGCGCGGAAATCAGCTGGCCTTTGGTTCATTCGGAATCAAATCACTTGAAACCAAATGGATCACCGGACGCCAGATTGAAGCAGCTCGTATCGCCGTAACACGTTTTATGCAACGTGAAGGACAAGTTTGGATCCGTATATTCCCCGATAAAGTAATCACTCGCAAACCGGCCGACACCCGTCAGGGTAAAGGTAAAGGTAGTCCGGAAGGATTCGTTGCTCCGGTTACTCCGGGAAGAGTTCTGTTTGAAGTAGAAGGTGTTCCCTACGAAGTTGCCAAAGAAGCATTGCGCCTTGCCGCACAAAAACTGCCCGTGACAACTAAATTCGTTGTGAGACGCGATTATGATAAACCAATAAATTAGCAGTAGGAAATGAAAATAAGTGAAATTAGAGAATTAACAGACCAGGAACTTCGTGAGCGCCTTGATGCTGAGAAAGATAATCTGACTCACCTGAAAATGAATCACGCTATTTCACCACTTGACAATCCGTTGCAAATTAAAGTTGTACGTCGTAATATAGCTCGTATTGCAACCGAATTACGTCAGAGAGAAACTAATCAATAAAACTTGAAATTCTGATGGAAACAAGAAACTTAAGAAAAGTAAGAACGGGTGTGGTGACCAGTGACAAAATGGATAAAACCATTACAGTTGCAGTGAAATGGAAAGAGAAGCACCCCATTTACGGTAAATTCGTAAATAAAACGAAAAAATATCATGCACATGACGAAAAAAATGATTGTGGAATCGGTGATACCGTTACAATTATGGAAACTCGTCCGCTGAGCAAAACCAAAAGATGGAGATTAATCGAAATTAACGCAAGAGCTAAGTAAGAATTATGATACAACAAGAATCAAGATTAGCAGTTGCTGACAACAGCGGCGCTAAAGAAGTACTTTGCATTCGTGTGCTGGGTGGTACCAGAAGACGCTACGCCTCTCTGGGCGACATCATCGTTGTTACGGTGAAAGAAACTGTGCCGGCAAGCGAAGTGAAAAAAGGAACTGTGACCAAAGCGATGATTGTTCGCACGAAGAAAGAAGTTCGTCGTGCCGATGGTTCTTATATTCGCTTTGACGATAATGCCTGCGTGCTGTTAAACGCCGCCGGTGAAATTCGCGGCAGCCGTATCTTCGGACCTGTAGCCCGTGAGCTTCGCGCAAAGAATATGAAAATTATTTCCCTTGCACCGGAAGTGCTTTAATTAATAGTAAAAAAACAGTAAAGTAATGAGCAAATTACACATCAAAAAGGGTGACACCGTTTACGTAAACTCCGGTGAAGACAAAGGAAAAACCGGGCGTGTTTTGCAAGTTCTTGTGAAAGAGCAGCGCGCTATCGTAGAGGGTATCAATATGGTGTCTAAGCATACCAAGCCCAATGCAAAATATCCTCAGGGAGGAATTGTTAAACAAGAGGCTGCTATCCATATCTCAAACCTCAATCCGGTAGAAAAAGGAGTGCCGGTGCGTGTAGGTAGAAAGAGAGATGACAGCGGCAAACTGGTACGTGTTTCTAAAAAAACTGGAGAAGAATTATAATATGGAAACAGCAACATTAAAGAAAGATTACAACGAGCGCATTGTTCCCGCTTTGGTCAAAGAGTTTGGCTACAAATCGGTAATGCAAGCGCCAAAATTAGAAAAGATTGTTCTCAACCAGGGTCTGGGTATTGCTGTTGCCGATAGAAAAATTATCGAAACTGCAATCGATGAGATGACTATGATTACCGGTCAGAAAGCAGTTCAGACAATATCAAAAGTGGACGTTTCTAACTTTAAATTGCGTAAAAAAATGCCTATCGGTGTACGTGTTACACTCCGTGGCGACCGCATGTATGAGTTCCTGGAGCGCCTGGTGCGCGTGGCTCTGCCCCGCATCCGTGACTTCAGAGGTATCAGCAACAAGCTGGACGGAAGAGGAAACTACACTCTCGGTATCACTGAGCAAATTATTTTTCCGGAAATCAATATCGACAACATCAACAGACTGCTTGGAATGAACATCACGTTCGTTACATCAGCTCAAACCGACGAAGAAGGTTTTGCGCTGTTGAAAGAATTTGGTTTACCATTTAAGAAAAACTAATTTAAGGAGAAAAGAAGAACATGGCAAAAGAATCGATGAAAGCCCGCGAGGTAAAAAGAGCCAAAATGGTTGCAAAATATGCTGAAAAACGTGAGCGTTTAAAAGCTGAAGGCGACTACGAAGCACTGCAATCAATTCCGCGTAACGCCTCACCCGTTCGTCTGCACAATCGTTGCTCGATCACCGGCAGACCGAAAGGATACATGAGACAATTCGGAATCTCACGAATCCAATTTCGTGAAATGGCTTCAAAAGGACTTATACCCGGGGTGAAAAAAACCAGCTGGTAAATCATCCGACAGACAGTAACAGGCAGATTCAGTGGTTTCTGACAGTTACTTTTTGTTGTATATGAAAAATCAATCCCTGAACGTGCAAGTCGCACGGCAGGACGAGAGAATAAAATGAAGTTAAATATTGTCCCGAAAACGGGATCAATTTAAATCAACAAAAAAATGACAGATCCAATAGCAGATTATTTAACCCGGTTGCGGAATGCTATCCAAGCCAACCATCGTGTTGTAGAAATTCCCGCATCCAATCTTAAAAAGGAAATGACCAGGATATTGCATGAGAAAGGCTATATCCTAAACTACAAATTTGTAGATGAAGGTCCGCAGGGAGCAATCAAAATTGCATTAAAATACGACCCTGTAAACAAAGTGAACTCAATTAAGAAATTGCAACGCGTTTCTACTCCAGGTCTTCGTAAATACGTAGGCTACAGAGAAATGCCCCGTGTTCTTAACGGACTCGGTATTGCTATTCTTTCTACTTCTCAGGGTGTAATGACAGATAAAGAAGCCTCTCAATTAAAAATTGGTGGTGAAGTATTGTGTTATGTTTATTAATTAAGGAGGAAATAGAATATGTCAAGAATAGGTAAAGCACCCATTACTATCCCCGTAGGGGTAAACGTGTCATATAAAGACAACGTTGTGACCGTTAAAGGGCCAAAAGGTGAACTTACACAAGTTGTAAGCCCTAAGGTAAAAGTTGAAATTGAAGAAAATGAACTGACTGTAAGTCGTCTGGGTGACGATAAAGAGAGTCGCTCATATCATGGTCTCTTTCGTTCATTGATCAATAATATGGTTATTGGCGTATCAGAAGGATACGAAAAAACACTGGAACTTGTAGGTGTTGGTTACAGAGCGTCAAACAACGGACAGGTACTCGAACTTTCACTGGGATATACCCACCCGATTTATCTGGTGCTTCCCGATGAAATTCAGGTGGAAACTAAAAGTGAGCGTAACAAAGCACCGCTCGTAACACTGAGAAGTGCTGATAAGCAACTGATCGGTCAGGTGTGTGCTAAAATTCGTTCATTCCGCAAACCTGAGCCTTACAAAGGTAAAGGAATTAAATTCCCGGGTGAGTACATTCGTCGTAAAGCTGGTAAATCAGCTGCTAAATAATTTTAAACTTGTGAAGTAATGAGCCAAAAATTAAAAAGAAGAAACAGAATAAAAATCAGTATCCGTAAAAAAATATCAGGTACTGCCGATAGACCACGTTTGACAGTGTTTCGTAGCAACAAACAGATATACGCACAAGTAATCGACGATGTCAAAGGTGTTACACTTGCTTCAGCATCTTCGCTGGCAAGCAAAGAGAAAGTTAATAAAACCGAGCAGGCTGCTTCAGTAGGTAAGCTTATTGCTGCCAATGCACTTGCTGCAGGTATCACAGAGGTGGTTTTCGACCGCAACGGATATCTGTATCACGGACGTGTTAAACAATTAGCTGACGCTGCACGCGAAGGTGGA
>CAYPPC010000231.1:0-4598 GCA_964412435.1 uncultured Paludibacter sp. | reverse complement strand
GCTTTTTATCGACGAAATTCACCGTCTGAGCCCCATTGTGGAGGAGTATCTCTACTCGGCCATGGAGGATTACCGCATCGATATTATGATCGACAAAGGGCCCAGTGCACGCTCTGTGCAGTTGGATCTGAATCCTTTTACGCTTATTGGAGCCACCACAAGAAGCGGTCTGCTTACCAGTCCGCTGCGGGCACGATTTGGTATCAACTGCCACTTTGAATACTATGATAATTCGGTGATTCAAACCATTATTGAGCGCTCGGCCCGATTGCTACAGGTTGAGATCGAGAAAAGAGCGGCTGCCGAAATTGCAGGCCGCAGTCGCGGAACGCCCCGTATTGCCAATGCGCTGCTGCGCCGGGTGCGCGACTTTGCACAGGTGAAAGGTGACGGCACCATTCAACTCGATATCGCTAAATATGCGCTCGAAGCACTCAATATCGACAAGCACGGCCTCGATGAAATCGACAATAAAATACTCAACACCATCATCGATAAGTTTCAGGGCGGACCGGTGGGCCTCACTACTATTGCCACTGCACTGGGCGAAGATGCCGGCACCATCGAAGAGGTGTATGAGCCGTTTTTAATCAAAGAGGGATTTTTGAAACGTACCCCACGCGGGCGGGAAGCTACACAGCTGTCCTATCAGCATTTGAACAAAATAAACACCAGGGGTGAAATGCCCGGACTGTTTTAACTTAAACAAAAAAGAATGGCAAAAGAGATGAAATCGCTGGCCAAAGACACGGCCATTTACGGAGTGAGCAGCATTGTCGGGAAGTTTCTCAACTGGTTGCTGGTACCGCTCTATACCTATAAACTGGCCGATACCTCACAATACGGTATTGTAACCAACCTCTTTGCGTGGACCGCCATTTTACTGGTGATACTAACTTACGGGATGGAGACCGGGTTTTTCCGCTTTGCGAATATGGATTCGCAAAATTCGCGTAAAGTGTATGGCAACACGATGCTCTCTGTGGGCTTCACTTCACTGCTTTTTGTCGCATTCATCGTGCTTTTCAACCAACCGGTGGCCGGTTTCCTGGGTTATGCAGGCACGCCTGAATTTATCTGGATGCTCGGCATCATTGTGGCCATGGACGCATTTGCTTCCATCCCTTTCGCCTATCTCCGTTTTCAAAAGAGGCCGATCGCTTTTGCCGGACTAAAACTACTCTATATAGGTTTAAATATCGCATTCAACCTGTTTTTCCTGCTCGGCTGCCCCTGGCTGATGAAGGTGGCACCCAGCACAGTTTCGTGGTTCTACAATGAATCATACGGCGTGGGTTATATCTTTATCTCCAACCTGCTGGCAACAACTATTCAAACACTGTTCCTGCTTCCGGTGATTGTGCAAGGCCAGTTTAAGCTCGATAAAAAGCTGCTAAGACAGATTCTCAACTACTCTTATCCACTTCTTTTTCTCGGTATTGCCGGAATTGCCAATCAGAATCTGGATAAAATCCTCTTCCCCTTTCTGCGGGAAGATGCACTCACACAATTAGGTATTTATGGCGCCGTGGGCAAAATTGCCATCGTGATTATGATGTTTACCCAGGCGTTCCGTTACGCTTACGAACCCTTTGTGTTTGCCAAAAATAAAGATGCCGACAGTAAAAAATCCTACTCGTTGGCTATGACCTACTACGTGATATTTGCCCTGATGATTTTCCTCTCTGTGGTTGTGTTTATTGATATTATCAAACACTTTATTGCACCGGATTACTGGGTGGGACTGGCGATTTTACCCATCATCCTGTTCTCTTATATTTTCCAGGGAATATTTTTCAATCTCTCGATCTGGTACAAACTGACCGACAAAAACCACTACGGGGCTTGGTTCTCATTAGCAGGCATGATGGTTATTCTGCTCGGTAACGTTCTCTTTATTCCAAAATATAGCTACTGGGCGTCGGTCTGGTCCTCATTTGCAGGATTCTTCCTTATCATGGTGCTCTCCTATTTCTTTGGTCAGAAGCATATGCCAATCAATTATAATCTGAAAAAAATCAGCACTTACATTGTTCTGGCACTGGCTATTTTCGTGGGAACCCTGTTTGTAAATACATCTTATGAGGTGCTGAATGTAGTGTTGAAATCATTACTTCTGCTTCTGTTTGTGATTTACGCAATTAAGAAAGATTTACCGCTCAGCGAAATACCTTATATCAGCAAATGGGTGAAAAAATAATCAGAACTCTTTTGCATCCGGTTTGTTAGAAAAGTAAAGCAACAAAATTTATGGCAAGAGCAACATTTGCATCACGACTTGGAATGGTGGCCGCAGCAGCCGGCTCGGCAGTAGGCCTTGGAAATATCTGGCGCTTCCCGAGCGAAGCAGCTTCAGGCGGTGGTGCCATCTTTATACTGATCTATCTGCTTTGTATTCTCTTCTTTGGCATTCCGCTGATGATGAGTGAGTTTCTGATCGGTCGGGCTTCAAAATCAAACGCAGCCGGGGCATTTGAAAAACTGGCACCCGGCACCCGCTGGAAGTATATCGGGCGGTTGGGAATTTTCACCGGATTCCTGATTATGGGCTTCTACGTGGTGGTTTGCGGCTGGACGCTCGACTATATATTTCAATCGGTCAGTGGTAGTCTGACAAGTGTTGAAGACAGTGCTGCTAATTTTGAGGTTTTACTTGGCAACCCTCTGAAACAGAGTATCCTGATGCTTGTATTCACCCTACTCACCGGTTTCTTTATTGTGGCCGGCGTGAAAGACGGAATCGAAAAATCGGCCAAAGTGCTGATGCCTCTGCTCTTTGTTTTGCTGATTGTTCTTGCCGTGCGGGCCATCACCCTCAACGGTGCCTCCAGCGGTCTTCGATTTCTGTTTTATCCCGACCTGCAACATGTAAAACCCACTATTTTTATTGATGCCATGGGGCAGTCGTTCTTCTCACTTTCGCTCGGAATGGCAGCAATGATCACCTATGGCTCCTATTTTTCAAAAGATAGTAATCTGCCCAAAACAGCTCTGCAGGTGTCACTGCTTGACTCTACCGTTGCGTTGCTGGCCGGAACCGTGATATTTGCCTCAGCTTTTGCCCTCGCTTCTGCCGATGCCGATGTAACTTCAAGCCTGGTTGCAGGCGGGCCGGGCTTGCTCTTTATTACGCTCCCCAACCTTTTTGCACAGATGCCTTTCTCATCACTCTGGGCCTCAATATTCTTTATACTTTTAGGAATTGCAGCACTCACCTCCACCATTTCGCTGATGGAAGTGGTAACCGCCTATATCAATGAAGAGTTCAAAATAAGCAGGCTGCGCAGTGTGATTATCACCACCTCCGGGGTGGTTGTTTTAGGCATATTAGCCTCCTACTCTTCACAGGTTTTCAATATCTTTGATTTTGCCACGGCAAAAGTGATGCTGCCCGTAGGCGGGCTCTTTGTCTCGCTCTTTGTGGGCTGGCAATTAGATAAAAAGCTGGTTTATGCACAGCTTAATAATGAAGGATCACTTTCATATGGAATCCGTTTTCTAAATGCCTATGTCTTTATTCTAAAGTATATTGCCCCGGCAGCAATTATCGCCATTTTTCTGTATGGATTGATGGGGTAAAGTGGTATAATGGTATAGTGATGACTGGCTGTTTGCTCCAGGGGGGCATGTAACTTTATTAAATTACACGCCTAAATACCTCTCCCGATTTTCGGGACATGTTTGGAGAAGCATTGCGCTGAGCAAACCTGCCTTGCTTTCAGGCAGGGCCGAAGCAGGGTCACGGGGATTGAAAATGAAATAATATATCGTCTGCCCTTGGGCGCGCAGAGGTTTTAAGTAACACCCCAAAGGTTTTGGAAACCTTTGGGGTGTTATTATTATTATTTCCTCCCAAAATCCGCGGGAATTTCACCCCAGATTTCGGTTTCCCATTTAAGGACGGGGTTTTTATACTCATTTTCGCGAAGCCATTTTTCGGCACGTAAAATAAGATTAAATACTTCGGCATTTTTCTCGTTGGGTTGCAGTTTGGTTTTGCATTTTTTCTGCTTTACCCAACTGATGGCGGTGCGACTATCGCTGTAAATAGGCATGGGAAATTCGTAGTTTTTCACTAAAGCAAGTCCGTGAACGATTGCTAAAAACTCTCCAATATTGTTTGTAGCATCCTGAAAAGGTCCTTTATGAAAAAGTTCCAGTCCGGTTTTCAAATCAACACCGCGATACTCCATAATACCCGGATTTCCGCTGCAGGCGGCATCCACGCAGATACTCTCTTTCACTATATCGGCATTAAAAGCATCCGGATCAAACAGTACCTGCCCGCTGCTGCGTGGAGCTGCACTGCCATAATGCTCCTGCCAGGGTTCGTTAAAAGCCTTTTCTGCTATCGCCTTCGATGGAAATGACTTAAAGCGCGCTCCGGCAAAACCTTTAATCTGTTTCTGGCACTCCTCCCAATTGTCGTACACTCCGGGAAGGCGTCCCTCCCATACCGTATAATATTTCACCTTACTTTTTGCCATTTAATGTCGCTCCTTTTAATAAAAAAATGTAATTTTGCAGTTACAAGTCTGCCCTTGTAGTTCAACGGATAGAATAGAAGTTTCCTAAACTTTAGATCCGGGTTCGATTCC
>CAYPPC010000230.1:0-4609 GCA_964412435.1 uncultured Paludibacter sp. | reverse complement strand
TATCACTAAAAGTCCTTTTTTTCTCATTTTTATATCTTTTTTTATACCTTGTTATTTCCAAATTTTCGGAGTGCAAAGATACTCACTTTTTGTCAGTTAATCAATTAAACGGGCTGCTATTTTCTCTCAATTTTGCAGCGTGCCACCTACTTGACTCCGTGATATTTCAAACCTGGCTTATAACAATGCAAATATCTAACATGGTTCATTCTATTAATTTTATTTAAACAACCTGTCTCCTCACACACCGCATCAAAAAACAATCCCCCTCCTATTTCACACTTTAGCATTATTTTCGTAACTTTGCAGCCCAAAAGAAAAAGGATAAATTATGGCCCGGATACTGGCAATTGATTACGGAAACAAACGCACCGGAATAGCGGTGACCGACCCTTTGCAGATTGCTGCCAACGGACTCGAAACAGTACCTACGCATCAGCTGCTCAACTTCCTGGAACAATATCTCAGCCGGGAGGAGGTGGAGACCATTGTGATTGGTCTGCCCAAACAGATGAGCGGTGAAGAGTCTGAAACGATGCAGCACATTCGCCCGTTGAAAAGAAAATTAGAGGAGAAGTTCCCGCATATAAAGCTGGTTTATGCCGACGAGCGTTTCACTTCGGTGCTGGCACACAAAGCAATGCTGGAGGGAGGTCTCAAAAAGAAAGCGCGACAAGACAAAGCGCTTGTCGATAAAATCAGCGCCACCATCATCCTGCAAACTTATCTGGAAACACTGAATCAATTTTAGCTAATAAAAGAAATTTCATATAATGATACTACCTATTTACACCTACGGAAACAGCATTCTGCGCAAAGAAGCTGAACCCATCACTGCCGACTACCCTGAACTGGAAAAGCTGATCAGCAATATGTACGACACCATGTACAACGCTGAGGGCGTAGGACTGGCAGCTCCGCAAATCGGACTCCCGATCCGGCTGCTCGTGATTGACCTGAAGCCTTTCGAAGAGGATGATCCGGAACTGGGCAAGTTCAAAATCACTATGATTAATCCGGAGATTGTGGAGGAGAGCGAGGAGGAAGTGGAGTATGACGAGGGCTGCCTCAGCATTCCCGGTATCACGGAATCGGTGAGCCGCCCGGAGCTGATTGTGATCAACTTCCTGGATGAGGATTTCAACGAACACGAAGTGGAATTTGACGGTTTCCGTGCGCGCGTAATTCAACACGAGGTGGACCACCTCGATGGCATCCTTTTCACAGACAAAATCAAACCTCTGCGCCGCCAGTTACTGAAAGGTAAGCTGACCAATATCGCCAAAGGCAGAGTGGACACAAGATACAAAATCAAATAAAATCCCAGAAAAGAGAAAACCGGAAGCTGACAGCTCCCGGTTTTTTTATGCTTAATGCTTTGAATTAAAGCTCCAGGTCCTCTTCCGAAGACTCCTCAGTCCCGGTCTTTTTTAATCTTTGCTTTTTCGTCTTCTCCGGCTTACCGGAGTTTCTGATCCGGCCGCTCACAGTCGGCATAGCCACAGAACCCTCGATATAATCGTGGCGATACATATTAAAGAACAACACAAAAAGCGATAACATCACCGGACCAAAAATAACACCCCAGAAACCAAATAATGGAATACCAATCAGCACCCCAAAAATGGTGATTAGCGGGTGTATATCGGCCAGTTTTTTCTGTAAAAGAAAGCGGGCAACATAATCAATTTTTCCAATTACAATGAAACCATACAGAAACATTCCTATTCCGGCTCCGGTTTTACTTTGTATTAACAGGCCGATCGCCAAAGGCACATAAATTACCGCTGTTCCAACAATCGGTATAATGGATGCAAATGCCGTCAGCACCGCATACAACATCGGGCTCGACACCCCCATCAACAAATAACCTAAGTAACCAAAAAACCCTTGCACAATGGCAAGCAAAGGAATTCCGAATGCGTTAGCCTGAATAATCAACTTCGTTTCACGCACAAAGCTCTGTTTGTTTTCAGCATTAAAAGGAAGCACTTCGCGCATAGCGGCTTCAAACGAATCGTAGCTGTAAAGCATAAAGTAGAGCACAAACAGAATCACCAAAAAGTTAATGGCGATTGAGTAAGAACTCGATGCTACCACCTGAACTATATTCGATCCCAATTTGGGTATAAACGATAAATTTTCAGGAGTAAACAATTCAATCCGGAAGCGCTCTTCAATGTATTCAACGAACTTTATTACCGAATCTTTAATCACGTTCGGGTCAATCTCAATTCCCATAATGGTATCAGCCACTAAAAAGCCGAGTCCGGTAAGTGGAATCAAGAAAATAAACAGCGCTTCAAACAACACAAGAGTAGCAGCCACAGAACGCTTAAATCCTTTTTTTTCCACTAAATATCGCATCTGACTCCGAAGAATCACATAAAAGGTGGATGCCCCCAGAAATCCCCCAATGTATGGTCGCATTTGAGAGAACAGCACCAACCCAAGCGAGGCCATCAACACCACCAAAACAAATTGATGTTGCTTGCTATTCAAAATTTTATTACTCATAATCGATTTCGGATTGCATAATTCAGGTGTTTTTGTTTTCTACAAAGCAAAAATTATACCAGTCGCCTCACCCACTCCTCTTTTTCACCGGGCAGCAGATTTACAAGCGGCAACTCAATTAAAGTATAAGCGCCCGGTTGCATCCGTGTGGCAGCCCGCGCCGACGACACCATGATTTGCGCAGTCAGTGCCGGATTATTAATTCTCATGGAGAACTCAAAATGCTGGTTGTGCGTTTTACCCGAAACACCTTTGCGGGTCAGATGCACGCCGTGTCCCACATCTTTCAGAGCCTCCACATCAGCCACCTGCTTCACATGCGTCTCATCATTTACAAAGTAGCTGTCAGATTTTATTGCCGCCTCAACCTCTTCGAAGCCGACTCCCTCTTCCAGCTCCACATAGACCATACGGCGATGCACGCCGGTACCTGTCGGGATGGTCATGGAGAGCGCATCCTTCACACCCGCAATTGATTTCACCGCCACCGAGTGCCCCATGCTCATGCCCGGACCGAAATTGGTGTAGGTGATGCCTTTTGGAGCGGCAGCTTCGAGGAGTGCACGCACCACCGAATCGCTGCCCGGATCCCAGCCGGCAGAAATTACCGACACCACCCGGTGAATCTGCGCCTCTTTTTGCAAAGTCTCACGCAGCTCCCAGATTTCACTGTGCACATCAAAACTGTCCACCGTGCTTATTCCCAAAGAAAGAATCTCCCGGGCCTTCGCCTCGATGGAACGCGTGGGCACGCAAAGCACCGCTACATCAACACCCTCGAGCCGGCGGATATCATTCACCACCCGAACGCCCTGCAGCTCGCGGGCTTCAGTCTCACTCAATTGCACACTGCGGCGCACCAGCCCGATCAGCTCCATATCCGGAGCAGCATCCACCGCTTCAATCACCGCTTTACCTATATTTCCATAACCGACAACGGCTACACCTATTTTCTTCATCGCTTTTATTTTATTAATATCGCTTCGTTGAACCCTTCAGACAGTAACAAAGCTACAATATTACAAAAATAGATAAAAAAGAGCAATTATCAGGACAAATCTTTCGATTTTGTTTTAATTGCGCTCCTGCTACCCTCCGCCGGAGCTTTTGATAAAATGAAAGTTTTTCCGGCAAAATATTTTACTTTTGATTATTTCTTCGGAAGTGATTTTAGCAGAAAACATAAAAATTTCAGAGCAAATTATTCTCACTAACATTCAAAACAAATGAATTTCAAGCTCTTAATATAAAGGAGACAATTTATTTTTCACACAATCAATATAACTATAGATTTTTCAAATGGAAAACTTTTCTTCAAAATAAAAATTTTTTACCATTGATAATCAGCCGATTAAATATTTATTAAGAAAACTTAACGCGGAAGTTTTAGATTTCAACTTACCCAAACAACAAACTATTGAAATATTTTGTCTAATATTGTAATCTGAAATTATGACAATTCATTTTTAATTAACTTATTAATTATCAAACCTATAAAGTGGAAAGAAAAATTTACAAACAAGAAGATGTCGAAAAAGCAACGCAGGAGTACTTCAAGGGAGATGACCTGGCTGCCCGTGTCTGGGCCAGCAAATACGCCCTAAAAGATTCGCATGGCAACATTTTCGAAAAGACGCCCGACGACATGCATCGTCGCCTCGCTTCAGAAGTTGCCCGAATTGAGGCCAAGTACCCTAACCCGCTCTCTGCCGATGAACTTTTTGAGCTCTTCAGAGATTTTAAGTACATCGTTCCGCAGGGAAGCCCCATGACCGGTATTGGCAATGAATATCAGGTGGCCTCCCTCTCCAACTGTTTTGTGATTGGATTCGACGGTGACTCTGACTCTTACGGCGCTATTATTAAGATAGACGAAGAGCAGGTGCAGCTGATGAAACGACGCGGCGGCGTGGGGCACGACCTCTCGCACATCCGTCCCAAAGGTTCGCCGGTTAAAAACTCGGCGCTCACCTCTACCGGTATCGTTCCGTTTATGGAGCGCTACTCCAACTCTACCCGCGAAGTGGCACAGGATGGCCGTCGCGGTGCATTGATGCTGAGTGTTTCTATCAAACACCCGGACTCCGAGTCC
>CAYPPC010000229.1:0-4675 GCA_964412435.1 uncultured Paludibacter sp. | reverse complement strand
TAATCGATTATTTCGTAAATTTGGAAAAAATAGTGTCATGATAGCAGACAATCAAATAAGACAACAGATTTTACGTAAGATTCGTAGGATTCCTGCTAATAAGCTGAATGACTTGAATGAATATTTGAGTAAATTGGAACAGACTACTGAAAAGAAATCTAAGATAATCTCGTATGCTGGTAGCTGGAATAATATAGACGAATCTGCATTCAATGAACTTACTGATAATTTGATTATAAATCGGAATAAAAACTCCCGCAGATTCGATGAATAGAGCATTAATTGATACCGATATCCTTTCATATTACTTCAAGGGCGACTCCCTTGTTGTTGAAAACTTTAAAAAATACCTGACAGAATACGATATCATTGAAATTAGTTTGATTACCTATTACGAGATAATGAGCGGGTTACTGCATAAAAATGCACATAAACAATTGGAAATATTCAATGATTTCGTTACTGAGAATATAGTAATTGCCTTGACTGAAGAATCCTGTAAGATTTCATCTGAACTCTATTCTAAGCTGAGAATTAAAGGTGAGTTGATTGATGAATTTGAAGTGCTGATTAAACAATGCACGAACGCCTAACACCCGGTTAAAAAAAACATATACTACATAATTATCACAATGAATTTAAGTATCTTTGTTGAGAGTTTAATTTGTTAATTATGAAAACATTAACAGTGAAGATACCTGATTCAGTGGATGAAAAGGCTGTAAAGATGCAATTGGCTGCTTATCTTTATGATAAGGGGATAATGTCTTCAGGACAGGCAGCTGACTTGGTTGGGATTTCAAAAAGAGAATTTATTGAAACCGTTGGTATGTATGGAGTTTCGATATTTGGGGAGACAATAGAAGATATAGAAAAAATTATTAATGGATAAAATTATTATCTCCGATACAAGCTGTCTTATAGCCTTATCAAAAATCAACCAGCTCGAGTTATTAAAAAGTCTATTTAGTCAGATTATCATTACAAAAGAGGTTTTTACTGAATATGGTTCTCCTTTGCCAGATTGGATAATGATTTTTGAGGTAAAGAATGCTCAAAAAAGGGCTGAACTTGAAGATAGACTTGATAAAGGAGAGGCAAGTTCAATTGCATTAGCACTTGAAATAGAAAATACTACGCTGATAATTGACGAAATAAAAGGAAGAAAAATAGCACAATCTTTGAATATTGACATTATAGGTACTATTGGAGTAATACTGTTGCAGAAAAGAGAGGTCTTATTAAAGATGTTCTTGAAGTCTTATTCAGACTTGTAAACAAGGGATTTAGATTGTCTGATAAATTGATTGATTCAATAATTAACAAATATAGACGAGAATAATTGCCTGCCGCCAACAACCGGCCATACGCAATTATTCGACAAATCCTCATGAACTCCCTTTGGTCGATTATCTGGGTAGAACTCATGAGCTCCGTTATTCCCTTCGGTCATGAGCTCTCCCGATTGTCATCGGGATCGGTTCGGTCGGTTATTCGACCAGCTTTTGTTAGCTTCCTTCGGTCGATTATTTTGGCGGACCTCATGAGCTCTCCCGACTTCATCGGGATCGGGTGCCGCGCAGAGGGGTTGCTAATGTCAGTTCACTTGTCTATCTTTCGGGTAATACGACCCGCCTTCACATTGTTACGGCGGGTGAACGTTGTATGTAATTTTGAGTCGTCCTAAAAAATGTCTACACAAAATGTAATAGATTTGTATCAAAATGATCAGGTAACACAATGTTACAGTTAAGGTTTCAAACTCAAAATTTTATTAGAACTTAGTACGGGAAAATACACCAAAAGAGAGTTATCCCGATTTATGGGATACAATCCAGTATCGTCAATGCATGATTAAGAAGTACTGCCGTAAAGACTTAATGAACACCTGGATTATAATTGAAAACAAAGATGAAATTACCTGGCTCAAAGAGCTTCAAAAGAAAATTTGAGAATTATCAATAATATATAATGGAATTAATAAAATTAATAATAATGAGAAAAGCAATTGTAATCATAGGATTGGTATTTTTCTTCCAGGCATTTTTATTTGGTCAGATTGAGAAAGAAATAAACTCATCGATAAAAAAAGTGACCGTATATACGCAAGGCGCTCAAATTGAGAGGGAGGCAACCGTTTCTTTGCAACAGGGACAAATGGTTTTAAAATTAGTTGGACTTTCTCCTTTTATTAAAAAAGAAAGCATTAGAATTGATGGTGACGGTTCCTATTCTATACTTAATGTACAGCACCAAAATGACTATTTACACGAATTAGATAAAAATAAAGAAATCGAATCACTGAAAGACAAAATCGAAGAGCTGCAGTTTAAAGTTGAAGATGAGGGAACCTGGTTAAAAATAATTAAAGATAAATTAGACTTTCTTAGTGTAAATAAAGAAATCACAGGTAAGGAGCAAGCATTAAACCCGGAAACGTTTAAAACTTTAAATGCAATTTACGGGAGCAATATAGAAACATTGAATTTAGAGTTGTTGAAGAAACAGAGATTAATAAATGAATATCAAAAAGAGATTATCAAACTTAATAATCAGCTGAACTCTTTAAACAGCAAACCTGATTTGCCATCGGGGACCATAATCATAACAATTGAAGCGAAACAAACAAAAACCTCGAAGCTTAGTCTAAACTACTTAGTTGATAATGCTTCCTGGTATCCTTCATATGATATTAGGTTTTTGGGAATCAATAATCCACTTACTGTGACGTATAAAGCGAATATCAAACAAAATACAGGTAATGACTGGAAGGATGTCAGCCTCATACTCTCTACGGCCAAAACTGACATATCTGCTCAAATCCCGGAATTTGCACCATTCTATCTGCAATTTTATTTTCCGGAAATATCACAAGTTTTACAAGGAAGGGTTGCCGGAGTTCAAATAACGGATGATTCTGGTAGTCCGGGTGCTGCACCTGAAATGAGAATCAGAGGTATAAGTTCAATTAATGGCAATGGCGCACCCTTATATGTTGTTGATGGAGTGCCACAAAGTAATATATCGTCAATAAATCCCGATGATATTGATAAAATTGAAATTTTAAAGGACGAATCTGCTACAGCTATATACGGTTCAAGAGGGGCCAATGGAGTTGTTCTAATGACAACAAAACTGACCAAAGAAAAATCATCAATCCCATTAACAATCACTTCAAAAAGAGAAACTTCAATTGAATACATAGTTGAAGCGCCTCAAACAATCCAATCAAATGACAAAAATGTGAGTGTTAGTTTCAAAGAAACTGATCTAAACGCGAAATTTGAATACCAATCAATTCCACGTTTATCGGAAAATGTATTTTTAATTGGAAAGATTGTTAATTGGTATAAAGCCGAATTTATTGATGGAGAAGCAAATGTGTATTTGGAGAATTCTTTTGTTGGTAAATCGTCAATAAATACGAAACAGTTCAAGGACACATTAGAAATTTCATTCGGAACCGATAATAATATAAGTATTAAGCGGGAAAGACTGACAGAGTTCACTGAAAATCAATTAATCGGTCCTAACAGAAAAGAGACACGAGCTTTTAAGCTTACAATTAGAAATAACAAGCCGTACCCAATAGCAACTAAAATAATTGATCAGATACCTGTATCAACGACCAAAGAAATTCAAGTTGAAACTATTGATATATCAGGAGGAGCATTGGACACAGATTCAGGTAAGGTGGTATGGGAGATAGCTTTAAATTCTAATGAGTCTAAAGAACTCGTATTCAAATATTCTGTTAAATATCCAAAAGATAAAAAAGTGATTATCGAATAATCAACTGCGCCCAGTAAGAAGTCATGCGCCATGAGGGATGTATGTCCTGGAAGTGCAGTAAAAAGAAAACAAACTACCTGACATCGTTGTGGCCATGATTAAAAACAGTCAACAGCAAATGCCGGTTGGTTCATCAAACAATAGAAACCAGGGACGAGCTGAGCAAACAGCAATAGAAGCCATTTTAAAAATGAAATACGGCCGGGAACTTATTGAAATAATAGCCCGGGATTCCTGGATGATGGAAAAGATGGAAATTGTCAGGAGCCTGGGATTAACTGATTGCTGGATCGGCGCCGGATTTGTGCGCAACAAAATATGGGATGTGATACACGAGAAAGACCGGAGCCCGCTCAACGACCTGGATGTGGTTTATTTCGACAAAACCAGGGATTCTGAAAATGATGACCTGATCATTGAAAACAAGCTTAAAGAAATGGATCCGGGCGTTAACTGGTCGGTAAAGAACCAGGCCCGAATGCATGTAAAGAATAACCATTTGCCCTATGAAGACTGTTCTGACGCGTTATCGTGGTGGCCAGAAACGGCCACCTCAGTGGCAATAAGGTTGTCAGATCATGGGCAGATTGAGTATTTAGCACCTTACGGTCTCGACGATCTGTTTCAGCTTATTATCAGGCCTACACAAAAGGCTGATTTAGTAATATTTACAAACAGGGCTGAGCAAAAGCATTGGAAAAAAAGGTGGGAGCGATTGAAAATCTTTTCTTCTGAAACAGAAAAAGACTAAAGCAGATTCTTCAGTTGTCCTCCCCCTACCCTCCCGATGAATCGGGACAGGCTCTCCAAAGGGGGAAATTGCTACTTTTTTAATACCGTTTACAAACATTACCACCAAACAGAACATTATGATACCACTCTT
>CAYPPC010000228.1:1811-4698 GCA_964412435.1 uncultured Paludibacter sp. | reverse complement strand
AATTTTCGAGAATGCACTGGCACAAGCCAAAGCAGGACGTCTGCACATCCTCGACAAAATGCAGGAAACACTGGCCGAACCTCGTGCCGACCTGAAACCGCATGCTCCACGCATGGAGGTGATCTTTATTCCGAAAGATCTGATTGGTGCTGTGATTGGCCCGGGTGGTAAAATCATTCAAAACATCCAGGAAGAGACAGGCGCTGCTATTGCAGTGGATGAGGTGGGCGATCAGGGACGTGTAGAGATTGCATCGTCCAACAAAGAGTCGCTCGACTCTGCTGTAGCTAAAATCCGCTCTATTGTGGCTATCCCGGAAGTGGGCGAAGTGTACCAGTCAACCGTAAAATCAATCATGCCTTATGGTGCATTTGTTGAGTTTATGCCGGGTAAAGAGGGACTGCTGCACATCTCCGAACTGAGATGGGAGCGCGTTGAGTCTATGGATGATTCCGGACTGAAAGAGGGTGAAACCATCGAAGTGAAACTGCTCGATGTTGACCAGAAAACAGGTAAGTTTAAGCTTTCACACAAAGCACTTTTGCCACGCCCTGAAAGAAGTGGTGACGACAGACCTGAAAGAGTTGAGAGACCCCGCGGAGGTCACGGTCACAGACCCAGACAATAAATAAGCTTCATTGCAATTATATAGAAAATCGCTGCTAATTTGAATTGGCAGCGATTTTTTTGGAACCTGCCCCCTAAATCCCTTGACCCCTAAATCCCCTAAAGGGGACTTCGATTGGGTGATTTAATGGTAATTCAGTTGTAATTCAATAGTAATTCGATGGTAATTCAATGGTGATTCAGTGGTAATTTGTTGGTAACGCTAAGAGGTTAAAAATGTTTGATGATACGTACTTTATGGAACACGGATTAAACAGATGCAAGCAACACGGACGATCACGGATTTTACAGAAATCTGCATTCATTTGCGTTGTCAGCGAAAAATTCAACTCCTACGGAGTTGTTATGCAACTTTAATCCACATAGTGCTACCATAATTTGTCCCCTACCGGGACAGGTGGTATTATATGATTTTGAGTTGAATGTGTAATGTGAATCAGTTTAGAGGATTTAGACGCAATGAATCACATCTCTACAGCGGGAACACCAATACACTATTACACCAATAAATTTCGTGTTTTAGGGTGTCTTTCGTGGCAAAATATATTTGTGTTTATGTCTCAGGTCTGCCGAACCTGACATCGACATACCAGTAATCACAGCAGAATGAAAAATTATTCTGCTATCAAAAGTGTGCTGCTTGTAGTTGCCAAAGTTCAGCTTCCAGGGCCAAGAGTGATGACTTTAGATCATTACTAAATCATGAACGACCTTGCTTTCACCACGAGATTTCAAATCAGTGTGCTAAGTCCTGAAAGGACTTGATTTTGATAATCTCTGGCCATCGGCCAGAGGAATAAGCCCTAGCTGGAATATCTGCCCGTAGGGCAGGACTTTTTCTGGGAGAGAGTGATTGTTCTGCCCATTCGGGCTTCAGGCTTTTGCTTGCTTGATGATTGAGTTGAGATAAAGCCCTCTGTATTATTGCCTTACCCTGATTCCCGACTTAAAATGTCGGGGCAATTGATAAATTGTGCGAAATATAAAGCTCAAGACGCGGCTGGAAAGCCACGTCTCCCGTTGGCTTGTGCGGACTAACAGCCTGTTTATATTTCACTAAACTTTATCAATACAGGAAATAAAACGGGACTGTCAACATTCTTGTCGACAATTAAAATTACAAACAAAAAAACGCTGCACAATAACTTGCACAGCGTTTCTCTTATTTTATCTGAGTTACCTCAATTACTCTTCATCAAAACCTTTCAAGTACTGATCCATCAGCATAGAGCTCATGGCCATGCTGGCAAATCCACCGTCGTGGTAGAGGTTTTGCATGGTTACTTTGCGTGTGAGGTCACTGAAAAGAGTGATGCAGTAGTCTGCACAGTCGTCAGCGTCGGCATTGCCCAGCGGAGACATACGCTCTGCATAGTCAACCAGGCTGTTGAAACCTTTCACACCGCTACCTGCAGTGGTGATTGTCGGAGATTGTGAAACAGTATTTACACGCACCCCTTTGTCGCGGCCATAAACATAACCGAAGCTGCGGGCAATACTCTCAATCAGTGCTTTGGCATCAGCCATATCACCATAACCATCGAGTGTACGTTGTGCAGCCATATAGGTCAGTGCAACAACAGAACCACCCTCTGCAATGGCATCCATCTTTTTGGCTACCTGCATCATTTTGTGGAAAGAAACGGCCGATACGTCCAGTGTAGTATCGAGCATGCGGTAGTCGAGGTCATCATACTCGCGGTTCTTGCGCACGTTGGGCGACATTCCGATGGAGTGAAGCACAAAATCGATTTTACCGCCAAGCAGCTCCATCGACTCTTTGAAAACAGTTTCGAGGTCTTCAACCGATGTGGCATCTGCCGGAATCAGTTTGGTGTTCAGCTTTTCGGCCAGTTCGTCGGTGGTGCCGAGGCGAACCGCCATCGCTGTGTTCGAAAGGGTAATGATTGCACCCTCTTCAACTGCGCGCTCAGCTACTTTCCAGGCAATTGACTTATCGTTCAATGCTCCGAAGATAATTCCTCTTTTTCCTTTTAATAAGTTGTAACTCATAATTATTTCTTCTTTAAAGTACTGTATTTAAACAGTAGATGATTCCATTTAGTTCAAAATAGTAAAACTTTCGGCACAAAATTACTAAAAATGTGCAATACCGAAAAATTTTAAGCTTTAATTTTAAGTTTTTTGGATTTTAAGCCGATCTAAAAAGTAAAAAACCACCATTTCCAAAGTGAAGTAACTCTACAAAAGACTACCGCACAAGAATTTTATGTGTTTTATCTTGAACAATCACAAAATA
>CAYPPC010000228.1:0-1801 GCA_964412435.1 uncultured Paludibacter sp. | reverse complement strand
CACCTGCTGTCCTGAAAGATTGAAAACAAGCGGTATTTCATTGGTTCCGGTAACAATAAGTCTTGAGTGCTGCACATAAACACGCACCCCGTCATCAGCTACATCTTTAACAGATGTTCCGGCATCTGCTTTTTGAAAGATCCAGCTGGCAGCATCTCCCGGTGTTTTTCCGGGCGCAGTCATAGCAGACCGGGCAGCCGTCATATTCAATTCAAAACTTCCGTTTACAATCTGAAACATATTATCCTGTTGGTAATTCAGCTTCCAGCTGCTGCCGTCTGTAGTCAGCCTCACTCCTACTCTGTCGCGGTCGGGCACCTGAATATTTCCCATACTTTTACGACTCACAATCTCCACACTCCCATCCCCTTTATCCATCAGGCACCACTGTTGAGCTTCGTTATTCTCCTGCAGGTTTTCACCTTTAACGATAGCATCGAGGCCTTTGTCCGTTAAATAGTTCTGATTGGCATAACCCGGCGTGTAAATATTGTACCAGGTGTAGTGATTGATTGCGCTATAAGTGAGCGGCTCAAAATCATATAGCTCTTCGGGACTGATAAAGTACCAGAAACACTCAGCCACTTCGTAGTTATAAGGGAAAACACGACTATACTGCGCATGAATTCCGACACGACCATCTTTTGAGATGATGCGGTAACCGGGAAACTTCGTGCTGCCGCTGGCCGCCTGCAGTTTCCACATATATGCATCCTCCGGATCGTTGGCTCTGCATTGGGCATCGATCGAGAGTCCGGTCATGCGGTTGATAAGCTGCATATAATTTCCAGACTCATCGTACTCTATTTTCCACTGCTGCCAGTAATTATTCTGCTCTGCAGGATGCGCTGTCAGCTCTTCACCCTGCAAAACTCCGGTCAGTGTGTTCGTTAACAGAGGAGCACCATTTTTCCAGCCACGCTGGTTGAAAACATAAAACCACTCCTCCTTTTTGCTTTGTGTCAAGGTTATTTGATGAGAATCTACTCCTTCAGCTGCAATGGTAATTGTAGCTGAGCGGGCAGCAGCCTCATCGGAGTTTTCCTCTACAATAAGCTGCACGGTAGCATTGCCCTCTCCTTCAGTCCGGTCAAAACTGAGCCAGGGCTGGTCAGCGCTGACTGTCCAGTTTACATTGGAGCGAATATCAAAACTTTTATAGCTGTTAGCCGTAGAAGGAAGCGCAAACTTCGTATCATTAATCAGCATATACTGCTCATCTGCCACAACGAATCCGGTAGTGAGAGGCTCTGCTTTCTGATTAAAAATATCGGTCATCTCTAAAGAAAGTGTATAGTCACCGGGTTCCAGACTGTTATCCAGCGTAAGCGTACGCAAATGAGGGATGGTATCAGCGGCCTCAGCTACAACCGCACCACCGGCATCCATAATTTTGATACTCACACTAAACTGCGGACTCTTTTTATTATCTACTTCCCAGTTTACCACCGTGCGGCCATATTCGCTGGCAGCGGTAAGATTTTTAACAGCACCCACCGTGAGCTCCGGCTGATCGGCCTGCTGCAATTGCGCTCCTAAATTGGCGGTGCGTTTTCCTCCAAAATGCGAACCGGGTGTTACTCCTTTTCCATGTTCCAGGCAAAAAGCATCCTCTTCACTGTCGTAATAAGCGTTGAAGCTGTCGTGATAAATTCCATTTCGGTTTTTATCGTGCTCCGAGTCATTACAGGAGACATGCGTCTGGTAAGGTTTCTCCCAGCTTCCATTTTCAGCCATCGAAAAGAAATCTTTATAGAGTACTTTCCGCGGAAATTGTCCGTTGCTGGACCAATTTTCAATA
>CAYPPC010000227.1:1656-4751 GCA_964412435.1 uncultured Paludibacter sp. | reverse complement strand
TCCAATCTTGCAATACTTTTGCTCCTATATTTGCTTCTTTTCTAAGAAGTCTCGAATTTCCTCTACAGTAGGATTACTCGAAACAATGATTCCGTTTTCATCAATCAGAAAAACCATACCACCTGAGTTTCCGATTCCGTATTTCATCCAAATCTTCTTCGTGTCATTTAGTTCGACAAGATTTTTCCATGGGTATTTGTCCGTTTTTATGGCTGTTTCAGCTGCCGAAATAGTTGTTTCGCGAGCTACGCCAATAATAATAAGTCCTTTATCTTGAAATTCTTCATATATTGGTATTAGCTCCTTGCCTTTTCTACGACAAGGCCCACACCAGGATGCCCATAAGTTTAGTATAGTTGGTTTTCCGGCTATCAGCTCGGATAATCTCACAGGATTTTCATCTAAATCAACGGCAGTAAAATCAACAAATGGAACACCGGCCTTTATTGCTGCTCCTGCAAACAGAGCTTCCATACGCGCCGTATATGGATGACTTGGGAATTTCGGCTCAAAAACCTTATAATACAGGTCAATATAAGGTGAAATGTCATTTGTTTCTTGAAAAATTCGGTTTCTTTGAATCTTGGAACTTGCTTCAGACAAAAGAATACTATAACCCACAATACCGGGATGTTCCTTTATGTATTGCAAGGGAAAATGTTCTATTTCCTGATTAGCCTCCCGGTAAAGTGAATCCTCTATTTCGGTAATTGCTTGTATAACCGGTTCGATATCGACCCCGTCTTTCTCTAATAGTTCCACTGTTGCTTTAAGGTCATCATCTTCCAATGTCTCGTGCTTACTTAAAAGTTCACCATAATTATCCTCCAAATATTGCTTGGATTTTGAAATAAATTCATGCTCAGTTTTATCCTGTTTTGTTGATATTTGCTTAAAATAATCCAAATACTCCCTCGTAAGTTTACCCCCATCTATTTTATTTTCATTATATCTGTCTGTTGGGTATAGAATAAATTTGATAACTCCGGACTCAGAGAAGAAAGAAACTGATCTAAATGCTCCCTTTTCTACTTCATCATTGAATATTAATTCATATTTTTCTTCATATTCACAATTCAAATCATATTCAAATTTACCGTCATTGATTAGAATATTTAATGCACTTGTACGTGGGTCTTTACCTGATTTTATTAGCAGTAATTTGCTGCTTTGCGGTCGGTCTATTACTTCTCCTTTTAGAGTACACTTAATAATTCCGGCATTATTTTGAGCCGTAAGAGGAAGCAAAGAAACTGCAAACACCACTAAAATTGCTACTGTTATGTTGATTATTGTTCTCATATTTTTATAGTTGATAAATCACTTATTTATTTCTCACTCCAATCCTTTAATACTTTTATTAAGGTTTCTCCTGATGATGGGTCTGGTGCATCCATATCTACCAAATTGCCGGTTTTATCCATAATCAGATAAGTAGGAAAGCTACTGACTCCCAATCGGCGTTCGAGCATACTTTGTTGCTCTGCCGGCAAGTTGTAATGAACTACGTTTTCACCGCTAAGCTGATATTCCTTAATCGTGTTTTTCCATCCCTCTTCGGGTGAGTTGTTTGCAAAATACATAAATACCACATCCTTATCTTTTAGCTGCTCTTTAATGGGGCCCATAAATTGCATTTGATATTTACAGGGACCACACCAAATACCCCAAAAGTCAATCAAAATAACCTTACCAAGATACGGCTCCGTAAGCTCTTTCAGTAGCTTATCCGCATCTTTCGATTCCTTCAGGTGATCCGTGCGTTTGAGCGATGCCGGATATTCAATTACATCATTATGTCGGGCAATGTATTTTTCTTGCTCTTGTTGTATTAGTGATTTGATATAAGGTGATTTTATTCTGGCATTATATAGTCCGTGTAGAACGCTGCTTATTGTGTCTTGTCTTCCCTCAAATTGCCTCAAAGCATTTCTAAGTACCATGATTTCACGAATCTTTTCAGACATGGGCAGGCTATCGACCGAGATTAACTCTCTATTGAGTTTTACCTCCTGCCCTATATCTTTCCACTCCTGGTTAATGAACTGTTTTATGGTTTCATTTTCTAATAAGCTGTTATAAATTCCTACACTCTCTAAGGTTTCTTCAGTTTGTTCTATATCCGGTTCAGAATTACCCATTAAGCTTGCTCTGAAAACCTCGGTTTGGATCACCTCAACATCTTTTACGGCCTGGCGCTGCCGATCTGTAAACGAAAATAGACCCTCTTTATCCATATAGTAAAGTGCATATATATATCCTGGAAAATAGGTAAAAAAACCATTTGCATCATCAATAAAAATTCGATTATAGTAACTTGTGTAATCTATTAGAAAAGTTTTTGAGCTGTTGGATACTAAACTAACAGGCTTTGGTAAAGTGTGATAAATACTATCTGCCAATTGCATATACTCCGGACTGAAACGTTCTTTGTTAATCCGGTCAAGAGAGAATCTTCCTTGCATCAATATAAGTCCTAAATTAGAAATATCCCGCTTTTCGGCATAGTACTTCAATCTGTCTGATTGAACTCCGTTTTGTGAAAAAAAGTGCTTGGTTTTTGCCCGGTTTCTTTCAAATATATTTCGGCATTGTGCTATGTATTGCTCTTCTGTCAAATCATTCTCTCTATAATAGTCATAAGGATCTTTACGGACTTTCGAGTAAGCTGTTAACTCGCGGTGCAATCGAGCATTATCACCCATATGCCAAACAGGCCCGGCGTAGTTGATATAAAGAAAATAGCTTTCACCCGGTTCTACAACATCTGTTATCCCAAGACGAAACAGCTCTATAAAAACTTCACATGTATTTACAACGGGAAATTTTAAGCTAAAAAGCCCATTTTCGTCAATATCGGCATGGTATTCTGTTTGATTGTCATAAAGAAAGTCATTTATCAGCACGGTGAACAGTCGCTCTTTATCAGGATAATTTTGCACATATCCGTTTATCGTAACCGTATCCGGTATGTAGTCATAGTCTGTAAACTGTTTTGTGTCAGGGTAGTTATAAGGTCTTGGTTTGCTTAACAACTCTAATACTTGTTTTTTGTTGTTAATGTTATTTCCAACTTCTGTACTTGCTTCGTCAGT
>CAYPPC010000227.1:0-1646 GCA_964412435.1 uncultured Paludibacter sp. | reverse complement strand
TTCTGGTTGTCAATTGTCAGTTCACCATTCATAAGATGCTTTCCTTTTAGCTTCATCTGAATTACTTGCTTTTTATCACCATTTTTGAGCTTAATCTGGTAGCTCTCTTTCGTCTGATTTACAATGTTGTATTGCCATGCTTCATTTTTATACACGGCAATTTTATCAAAAAATCCAATAATCCACTCATTGCTGATCGGATCGCACCAGGTGCCGTATAGCTTATCTTCTCTTAAAGCTGGTGATATGTTTTGATAATAATCAACTCCTTGATTGTGCACAATTTTGAGAGAAGTGTCACTCAAATGTGTGATGTAAATCAGCTTATAGTCATTCTCCTTTTGAATCAAAGCCCGGAACTCTTTCTTCAAATACTCGCCTAACCAAATAATATCCCATTTTTCGCCGTTCCACGTCAGCGTGTTTTTATGGATAGATACCGAATTGTGTGCATCATCCTTGGAAAAGTAGTTTTTTGAAATAACCTTTTTGTATTGACTAACAGGCAGTATCTTTGTGTTGGGGTCGTGATTGAACTTTTCACACGTTTTGCTTGAACCGTCTTCGTAAAAAAGCGTAGCGCTATCAGAGCCGTTTAGCTTCATTTTAAGTGTAGAACTGTGATAAATAGTATTTATAAGATGAAAGGTATAAGTTTCATCTTCATATTCTATCCGCTCCACTCTCGATAAATTATAAAATACTTCCAAAAAGTTTTCACCAAGATAGAAACCGTTCCAGTTGCCGGATTTATCTTCGTTAAATTGCCAGAATCCATGAAGGATTTCCGGCACTATTGGCTTATTGTCTTTTATTGCTGTAGTAGCAGAAGCATTGCTCAGCGTAAGCAAAGATACAGTGAAAAGCAGTAGCGTTTTTTTTAGTTTTTGATGGATAAATAGCATATTGTTTTATTATGTTCTTTAAAATGAAAAAACAAAGGTATGTTTTTTTTTGTTAAAATATCTCTTTCAAATCATGATACAGACTTTTCCCTTTTTCAAAATCCCACCCCGTCATACTTCGAATGGTGTAGTACATAGTCCAAAACTGACTTATTTCACTCAGATAGGCACGTTGAGAACTGTCTTTTTCGGCGGTGGCTGTGTTCAAATCAAGCACAGTCGATTTTCCTAAAAGATAGAGCCGGTAAGCCACTTCGTTTCTGCGCTGCGCCCGCTCGGCACGCTTTTGAGCGGTGCTCACTTTGCCTGCCTGCAGGTTAAACTGTTTTACCAATTTCGTAATATTGGCATCAAAATCACTTTCTGCCTGTTCAATATCTATTTTGGTCTGTGCCAATCGGTTTTTAGCCACTTCCACCCGTCCACGGCCCACACCCCAGTCCAACAAAGGAATTTGAATTCCCACACGTATTTGTTGGTGGTCGAGCGGATGCGTGTAAGCACCGGTCAGTCGGTTGTCGGTCTGCGTTAAGCCCAATTGCATATACAAATCAGCCCGCAATCCGCGCGAAGCTTTGGCGTATGCGAGATCACTTTCTCCGGCTATTTTTTGTAAACGTAAACTTTCGAAATCACTGCTATTGTCGCGTGCCAATTGCAAAGCTACGTCCAAAGGTATGATAAATTCAGGTACTTCCATTTCGGGATGTACCAAAATATCAATGGGGGAGTGAATACCTA
>CAYPPC010000226.1:0-4755 GCA_964412435.1 uncultured Paludibacter sp. | reverse complement strand
TAAATTCTGTGTTGGTGGAGGGCGGTTCCCGGCTGCTTAAGAGCATTATTGATGCAGGGGTGTGGGATGAAGCTAATATAGAAACTGCGGGATTTAGTATTGGAGAGGGAGTTAAAGCACCGGAGTTAAAAGGAGCTGTTCTTGAGTATGAGAAGAACTATGACGGCCATCGCTGGCAGCACTTCAGAAGACTGAATAAAACATGATAAATTATTTACACTTAGAATAATAAATCTATGCCTGAAATTTTAAGCATAACCATCACCGTTTTTTACACTTATATCATCATTTCGACGATATCTGTAATTTTACTGGAAAATCGCAATCCTGTAAAAACACTCACCTGGGTGCTTGTTTTGATATTTTTACCCTATCTTGGGCTGATTCTTTATCTGATTATTGGTCAGGATTACCGCAAGCGGAAAATGATTTCAAGAAAGAGTATTCAGCGAATTGCATCCCGGCCCTGCGCCTCTATTGATATCAGCATGTTGCAGGGCGGTGAGATGAAAGAGGCCTATCTTAAATTGATTCATTTGCTGAAAAACAACAGCGAAGCAGACGCTTACGTTTACAATAAAATTGATGTTTTTGCCGAAGGTGAAAATATTTTTGAGTCGATGTTTGAAGCTATCCGCAATGCGAAAAATCACATTCATATCGAGTTTTTTATTTTTGAAGATGACAACATATCCAATAAGCTGCGCGAGCTGCTGATTGAAAAAAGTAAAGAGGGAATACGTGTAAGGATGATTTATGATTATCTGGGAAGCTATAATCTTTCAAAAAACTATCTCCGTTCGCTGCGTGAAGCGGGTGTTTACTGTAAACCTTTCCTACCCTTGCGCCTGCGTTTGCGCCGGAGTAAAATCAACTACCGCAATCACCGTAAACTGATTGTGGTGGACGGTGTTGTCGGTTTCACCGGCGGTGTAAATATTGCAGATCGTTACATCCATGGCAGCGAACTGGGAAAATGGCGCGACACGATGGTGCGTATCGAAGGTGCGGGAGTGCATGGTATTCAGAAACTGTTTCTGATTGACTGGTATTTTGTTGAGCAGAAAATCATCACAGATGCAAAATATTTCCCTGCTCCGCGTAAATTTGATGACAACATTATTCAGGTGGTTTCATCCGGCCCGGATACAGACTGGCAGGCCATTATGCAGGGGATTTGTGCCGCCATCATGTCTGCTAAAAAGTATATCTACATCCACACTCCCTATTTTATGCCCAACGAATTAGTGAGCGGATGTATCCAGATGGCAGCGTTGAGCGGGATTGAAGTCTGCCTGATGATTCCGGAAAAATCAGATTCTCGCTTTGCCAATTTAAGTACTAAAACATTTCTGGAAGAGGTGATGGAAGCCGGGGTGCGTGTTTTTCTTTACACTGCCGGTATGCTGCATAGCAAAGCCATTGTAATCGACGACACTGTTTCAATTGTCGGATCAACGAATATTGATGAGCGCAGTTTTGCTCAAAACTTTGAGGCCAATGCATTTATTTATGAGGAAAAAACAGCTATTCAGCTGAAAAAACTCTTTATTGATGATATGGCAGATTGTGAGGAACTTGATCTGGAAACCTGGAACAAAAGACCCAGAAGAAAAAAACTGGCCGAGTCATTTGCCCGGTTATTTAGTCCACTGATGTAGAGTATATTAGTATAATGGTGTATTGGTATATTTGATAGGTTTTATTTTACCGCAGGTTTTTTCTTTTCAAAATTTACCGGCCCTATTTTACCCATCAGGTTTACAATATGCCGGGTGCGCCTTTGGATATAGGGAGATGGTTTGGCCGGACTAAATTTCCGCGGATTAGGCAGACAAACTGCAATGGCAGCTGCCTGATTGCGGTTAAGTTTATCAGCTGATGTGTTAAAATAATGCTGCGACGCTGCCTGAACTCCATAAATGCCGTCACCCATTTCAATAACATTGAGATAGACCTCCATAATACGCTCTTTGCCCCAGATCCACTCAATCAGAACTGTGAAATATGCTTCAAATCCTTTGCGAATCCAGGATCGTTTGGGCCAGAGAAATACATTTTTAGCAGTTTGCTGCGAAATCGTACTGCCACCGCGGAATCTTTTTCCGCTCTTATTCTCCTCCATCGCCTTTTTAATATCTTCTACAGAGAAACCCTTGTGTGACAAGAAGAGATTATCTTCCGAGGCAACAACAGCATAAACCATATGAGGTGAAATCTGCTTAAGCGGAGTCCATTTCTTCTCAATCTTTGGCTTCTTATCATCTGAAATATGCTCGGCAGCCCGAATAAACATAAGCGGAGTGTAATAGACAGGCACAAACTTCCCGGCAACAACAGCCAGTATGCTACCGGCGAAAAGAATCAGTATGGTCTTGAATATAAAACGATTCAACCTTCTGAAGAATTCTCTGTTTTTCTTTTTGCTCATCCTCTCTTTCCTGTTAAATGATTAAATGCCTCTGCGGCTGTTTCATACTCAAATTGAAAACCTTCTTCTTTCAAAACAGCAGAAACAAAATTACTGCTATTTAGCACCAGAGAAGCATCTATACCGATAATTTTCAGAGTCGGTCTGAGTATCCATTTCGGTGCCGGAACACCGAAGAGCATTTTCAGGCTTTTGCGCAGAGCACACATAAAATCCCGGTTACTCAGCGGCTTCGGAGCACTCAGGTTTACTACACCCTGAATGTTTTCATTGTGGATAATGAAGTGAACAGCCCTGAAGTAATCCTCCAGATGTATCCAGCTAATCATCTGTTTACCACTCCCCTGAAAACCTCCCAATCCCAACCGGGTAAGCATTCGGAAACGACTGAATGCACCTCCTCCGTTGCCAAGTACCACAGAAGTTCTCACCGCTACTTTGCGGGTGCTTGCTGTTCTTTTTCTAAAGAATTCATACTCCCATTGCTGCACAACATTCCCTAAAAAATCATCGGCAAAGTCGGTAGAATGCTCATCATGCACCTGCTCCTCAAAGCTCTCTTTGTAAATAGCAGACGCACTTGCATTGATCCAAAGAACCGGTGGATTTTCGAGCGTTAAGATCACTTCGTTCAAAAGCGCAGTGGTTTCTATGCGCGAGCGAAGTATCTCCTTTTTGTTGTTTTTGGTGAAACGACTGTTGATTGATTGACCGGCCAGGTTAATCAGAATATCCTGATTCTCCAGAGCATTTAAGAGCTCTTCCCTGCTCCACCCGATGTCTTTACCACTGCGGGAAATGATCTGAACAGTCGCTCCCAACTCTTCGAAACGCTTTTTCAGATAGCTGCCGATAAAGCCACTTCCGCCGGCAATCAGAATATGTAAATCTTCAGTTTTCATCCCCGCTTGTATATTATAATCAGTTTATCTTACTCTCCAGCGCACCCTCCAACGACCGTTTTCAAAGGTGTGGGTGGTAATTTCAAATTTCCCTATTTCAGAAGTGTTGCTCACATGATTACCGATGCAGGCACACACATCATAATCTCCCACTCGGATTATGCGAATGGTCTGAGAGACATCTTCCGGTAGTTTTGTCATATCCACCAGCCCTTCTGCCTGACTGATGGGTACAAAATCCTCTGTCACCGGCAGGTTCATCTGAATCACTTCATTCACTTTAAGCTCAATCTCCCGGATTTCATCAGCTGTGGGCTCACGCTCCAGAAAGTAGTCACACTTACTCTTTTTACGTTCAATATGTGCATTTCGCGAGCGTTCGCAGCCAAACATCCTCACCATGGTCTGGTTCAAAATATGTTCAGCTGTGTGCATCGGCTCATGATAATCTTTTTTAGCTTCGTTTAACTCCATCTTTTATTCATTCTGTCATCTGCTGCAGCGTTAGCATACAGTCATTTCTTAAGAAAAGGCGGTTATAGGCCGCCTTTATCTTTTTAATCTTTCTTTTTCTATTTAATCTTACGCATCACAAAGGCGGAGCAAGAGGGAATGTAGAGTTTCAACCACTCTTTTCCGTAAGTATCATCCTTCTCTTTAGCATCCACCGGCTGCGTGAAATGAATAGTCTCTTCATCCACAAAGCCGTGCCCGCCAAAGTCAGGGTTGTCTGTATTTAATACAATCTGATAGCTTCCGGGTTCAGCCAGTATGCCGTAATCTGTGAATGACTGATTAATATTAAAGTTAAAGACAAATACCAGATCGTCACGCTGATAGGCCAACACCTGATCTCCCTCTTTATCCCAAAGCTGCTGGATGTGAGTTTCGTTAAAGGCAGGAACCGATTTAATCAGCTTCACCATCTCCTTGTCAAACTTACCCAGGCCGTGATAAAAATACTCCGGGTTGTCCACCAGTTCCCACTGACGGCGGGCATATTTATGTGACCAGCCGTTACCTTCACGCGGGAAGTCAATCCACTCAGGATGCCCAAATTCATTACCCATAAAGTTGAGGTATCCGCCATTAAGCGTGGATGCGGTGATCAAACGAATCATTTTATGCAATGCAACTCCACGACTAACCAGTATAGTTTCATCTCCTTTTTTCATATGCCAGTACATGTCGGCATCAATCAGACGGAAAATGATAGTTTTATCACCTACCAGCGCCTGGTCATGACTTTCAGCGTAGCTTACAGTCTTTTCACCCATTCTACGGTTGGTCAGCTCCCAGTAGATATGTCCCACTTTCCAATCTTCAAGCTTAATCTCTTTGATATACTTGATCCAGAAATCTGGAATACCCATGGCCATACGGTAATCGAACCCGGCGCCGTTGTCGGCGATCGGCGCGGCT
>CAYPPC010000225.1:0-4758 GCA_964412435.1 uncultured Paludibacter sp. | reverse complement strand
TTGAAAATGCAGGCTTTGAGTACAACCTTTTCAAAGGGACACAACGAAACCTGGCAAAGTTTATGAGAACCTTGCTTGTAAGACGATTCGAGAGCTCTCAAAAAGCTTTTATGGTGTCTTTAACCAACATGCTTGACAACTGTAAAAACATTTTAGCTTGGGCAGATAAAAGAGGCACTGTGCCTGTGTTCAAAAAAGGGCAACTGCCCGATATCGAAACACTCTATCATTCAACAACTGATGATATATCAGAAATAGAAAATAGAGAATTAGAAGATGCAATAGAAAGACTTGAAGCAAGAGGAATGTTTGAAATTAAAGCAGAATACCTTAGCCCAAGTTTCTTTGATGAGCTAAATGCAGATATTGAGCTTCTTCAGGACCTAAAAAACAAATGGAGCAAAGTTAACTACGACCCAAAATTGGACACTTTTGTAGAGATTCTCTCGAAACAGTTAAAAGATGATCCTGAAAGAAAGATAGTAGTATTTAGTCAATATGCAGATACTGTAAATTATTTAGGTGAGAAGTTAGAGAACAAAGGACTACCTGTTTTTTACTATACAGCCGGAAATGCATCTGCAGGAAAAAAAGAAACAATAAGAAACAATTTTGATGCTGGAATAGAAGAATCCAAACAATCCAATAAATATAAAGTATTAATAGCAACAGATGCTATTTCAGAAGGTTACAACCTTCACAGAGCAGGTACAATCTTTAATTATGATATACCCTACAATCCCACCAGAGTAATACAGCGAATAGGGCGCATCAACCGTATAAACAAAAAAATGTTTAATGAATTGAATATATTTAATTACTTTCCAACAGATATTGGTGAAGCTGAAACTCGCACAAAGCAAATATCCACTCTAAAAATGGATATGATACACTCTATTATGGGTGAAGATACTAAAATACTTACATCTGAAGAAGAGTTAAGGAGCTATTTCATAAAAGAGTACGAACAGATGCAAATAGAAAGTGAAGAGAAGTCATGGGATACCGATTATAGAGCAAAATTAAGTCAGTTAATTGGCAGCGATGAAATGAAAGAAGCTCTTAAACTTCCTTTACGGACCAAAACAAGAAGGAAAACAGAAGTAAAGCTACCTGATGGAGTACTGATCTTTGCAAAAAAAGGGAATGACTACGTTTTCAAATTTGCACCAGATAGAGAGAGTGCAACAGACATTCCTCCACAAGATGCTTTCAAGCTTCTTGAGTGCGATGATTCAGAAGAAGGATATAAGGTATCCGATAATTTTGAAGAATTATATGACAGAGCAAAGTATGCCCTCTTTAGTGAGAACATCAACACTGATACAGACAAAATGAGGAGAGAAACATTGGATAAAATAAGAATTATGATTCAGTCAAAAGCCTGTAACCCGGAATATCTAGAAGACCTTAAAACTGTTATTGAATATGATGCCATTTCTGGATATGCAATACGATCTATCAATCGATTAAAACCTAAAGAGTATCACACGTTGCCAGATTTAATAAGTAAAGATTACATAAATAAAGCCTTGCGCACTTATGATAATATAAACCAAGGAGTTGAAACATTAATATTAGCAGAAGAGATAGAAAATATTTAAATTTAAACTTGATATGGCACCTAAAATAAATTTTAATGATCCTTACAATAGATCAGAATTCATTAATTTCCTTGAATGGTTCCTACCAGATGACTTTAGTATAGAAGAAGAGAAGTTAGTCAATCTCAATTTTACCACCAAATATACTGAAAATGTAACCAAAATAGGCACATGTTCTAGCCTTGAATTAGATGTATATGAAATAACCCACACATCTATGCATGATGCACGTGTAGGCATTGCACAAGACGCCTTCAGGATCATGCTACACAAAAGCTATAAAAATAGAGCACTTGTTATTTTTAGGGCTAAAAATAGTCAAGAATACCGCTTTTCTCTATTGCAGATTGAAGCAGAGGTAAAAGATAATACATCACGCATCACACGCAGTTATTCTAATCCACGTCGCTACTCTTTTCAATTAGGTGTAGGTGCACATATTAAAACGCCTGAGCAATTCTTAATAGAAAAAGGTAAATTAAAACCTATAAAAGGTGATGTTTTTAAGGATTTACAAGATAGATTCTCAGTTGAAGTACTTACCAAACAGTTTTATCAGGAGCTTTCTAACTGGTATTTTTGGGCAATTAAAAATGTTTCATTCCCTAATGATATTGACGATGATATGGATAATGAGGATTATAATGAGGAAAACGTAATTAGACTAATTACACGCTTGATATTTGTTTGGTTTTTGAAAGAGAAGAAATTAGTACCTAACAATTTATTTGATGAAAATTTTATTTCGGAAACTCTGAAGTCATTTAACTATAATAGTACAGAACAAGATAATTATTACAGAGCTATTCTACAAAATCTGTTTTTTGCAACCTTAAATCAGGAAGTTGATCAACGTAGTTTTGCAGAAGACAAAGATTTTTTTGATAATCGAAAAAATTTCTCTATTAAAAATCTTTATCGATTTGAAAAAGAGTTCGTGGATGAAAATACTGATCATATAATTGACCTATTTAAACAGATTCCATTTCTTAATGGAGGCTTATTTGAATGTTTGGATAGAAAAATTAAAGATGGCAAGACTTATTATTGGGATGGTTTTAGTAGAAATAAAAAATATCGGGCACATGTACCCAATAACCTTTTCTTTGAAAAAACTAAAACAGTTGATTTAAGCAAGGAATACAACAACTATAAAATGTCGTCCGTCAGTGTCTCAGGTGTTATTGAGATTTTGAAAAAGTATAATTTCACAGTAGAAGAAAATACACCTTCTGAGGTTGAAGTAGCTCTTGATCCAGAATTGTTAGGGAAAGTATTTGAAAATCTATTAGGTTCATATAACCCAGAAACTAAGGAGACAGCAAGAAATCAAACGGGCTCTTTTTATACACCCCGTGAGATTGTAAATTACATGGTTAATGAGAGTCTTATTGCATATTACCAAAAGTGTATTCCTGATATTGAGGAGCAAGATCTGAGAAATTTGTTGAGTTATGATGATAAAGCAGTTAATATTAGTAATGAAAATCGAAAATCTATTATTGAATATACATTCAAATCAAAAATATTAGATCCAGCCTGCGGTTCAGGAGCTTATCCAATGGGTATATTACAACAAATGGTTCATATACTGCGCAAACTTGATAATGAGAATGATTATTGGTATCAATTAATTCTTGATCAGGCAATAAATGATATAGATAAGATTGCTGGTAGAAATATTGATGAACAAGTAAATGAAATAGATAAAATTTTTGATAGTGGAGTAAATAATCCTGATTATGCACGTAAACTGTATTTAATTGAAAATTGCATATTTGGAGTTGATATACAAAGCATAGCAGTGCAGATAAGTAAACTTAGATTTTTTATTACTTTACTTTGTGAGCAAAAACCTACCAATGATTCTTCAAAGAACTATGGTATTCGTCCACTTCCCAATTTAGAGACAAAATTTGTAGCTGCTGATACATTGAAGAGTATTGAGAAAGAGGAAGATGACTTTAAGTATTTGAAAGATGATACAATAAAAAAACTTACTGACAAGCTTCAGAATATCCGAAGTCGTCAATTTTCTGTAACAAATGTTAGGAGTAAAGATATCTTAAGAGACAAAGACAAGCAAGTAAGAGAAGATATTGTAAATGAAGTGGAAAGGTTGTATAAGCTACATGCAGATGAAAATTTAGGGAATTATAAAAAGGAGCTTTTTAGAACAATGAAAGAGCTCGAAATATTGAATTCACGACAGGATCAGATTGCAGAAAGTTTAGACCTCTTTGGCGATAAAATAGGAGTAAAAGTAAATATTACACAACAAAAAAGGAATGAACTGAATAATCGTATCAAAAATCTAAAATCAGTAATTGAGAAAGGAAGTGATTATTCTCGCTTGAATTCTGTAGTAAGGCTTGCGCAGCAACTAACTTCCTGGAATCCGTATGACCAAAATCATAACTCTGATTTCTTTGATCCTGAATGGATGTTTGGCTTGGCAACCGGTTTTGATATAGTAATTGGAAATCCTCCGTATATTCAACTGCAAAACAATGCTGGCGAATTAGCAAAACTTTATGAAAATGAATCATATGAAACTTTTAGACGTACAGGTGATATTTACTGCCTTTTTTATGAACGAGGTTGGCAGCTATTAAATGATGGGGGTCATCTTTGTTATATAACTTCAAATAAATGGATGCGTTCTGGATACGGCAAAGAAACTAGAGGCTTTTTTGCTGAGAAAACTAACCCCCTCAAATTAATTGATTTTGGTGGCACTAAAATCTTTGAATCTGCAACAGTAGACACTAATATTTTATTATTTGCTAAAAATAATAATACCTTTTCCACTCAGGCAAGTGTAATAAGAAATGGTGAAATAAATAATTTGAGCGATTATTTTAAGCAGAATTCAACTTCTATTTCGTTTAAAGACAAAGAAAGTTGGGTAATTCTATCAGATATTGAGAAAAAAATAAAAGTGAAAATTGAATCTATTGGTATACCATTGAAAGATTGGGATATCAATATTAATCGTGGTGTTTTAACTGGATTCAATGAAGCTTTTATAATTAATGGTGCCAAAAAAGAAGAAATATTATCAAACTGTAAAAGTGAAAGTGAAAGGGTTAAAACTGACGAATTAATACGACCGATTTTAAGAGGCAAAGACATAAAAAGATATGGATATACT
>CAYPPC010000224.1:1853-4796 GCA_964412435.1 uncultured Paludibacter sp. | reverse complement strand
ACAGTGTTTTATTGTAAAAAGCACATCCCTAAACCGGCAATCAATGACCTGCTCAGGGAGGCGTGCCTGCCTGTTCGCTTAATTAAACTCTTCTACGTTTAGCCGGGCGACATCCGTTGTGCGGAAGTGGTGTTACGTCAACAATCTCAACTACCTCAATGCCGGCACCGTGAACGGTTCTGATCGCAGATTCGCGGCCATTACCCGGTCCTTTAACATAAGCTTTAACTTTACGAAGACCCAGGTCGTAGGCAATTTTTGAGCAATCCTGAGCTGCCATCTGAGCTGCATAAGGAGTGTTCTTTTTTGAGCCTCTAAAGCCCATTTTACCTGCCGATGACCATGAAATAACTTGTCCTTCGGAGTTCGCGAGGGTAACAATAATATTGTTGAATGATGAGTGGATATGCAATTGGCCCACACCATCAACCTTAACAACGCGTTTCTTCGATGCAACTGTTTTCTTTGCCATATTAATTTCTATTTACTAGCTTCTAAAATTCGCTAATCAGTGAATAATTTGATTACTTAGTTGCTTTCTTTTTGTTAGCAACAGTTTTTCTCCTACCCTTTTTAGTACGGGCATTGTTCTTGGTTCCCTGACCTCTCAGAGGCAGACCAATACGGTGACGAATACCGCGGTAACAACCGATGTCCATCAATCGCTTGATGTTCAATTGTGTTTCCGAACGCAAATCACCTTCCACTTTGTACTGGGCACCGAGGATTTCACGGATTTTAGCAGCCTGGTCGTCAGTCCAATCCTTCACCTTGATACTTGAGTCAATACCGGCTTGGTCCAGGATGTTTCTTGCTGCACTGCGACCTATTCCGTAGATATAAGTCAATCCAACTTCCCCACGCTTGTTCTGGGGTAAATCTACTCCGACAATTCTTATAGCCATAAACTATTATTTTATAATTTTGAAATTAAGTGATTTAACCCTGACGTTGTTTAAACCTGGGGTTCTTTTTGTTAATTACATACAAGCGTCCTTTTCTTCTTACGATTTTGCAATCGTCTGAACGCTTTTTGAGTGATGCTCTGACTTTCATAAGATTCAATATTTGCCCTGATGTAGAGCTTGTTATCTAATTTATTTTAATTTCTTTTTATGCAGAACATTCCTTATTTGTAACGGAATGAGATTCTGCCTTTCGTTAAATCATAAGGAGACATTTCGACTTTAACTCTATCGCCCGGCAGAATGCGGATATAGTGCATACGCATCTTACCGGAAATGTGAGCTGTGATCACATGTCCATTTTCCAATTCTACGCGGAACATTGCGTTGGATAACGCTTCAATAATAGTTCCGTCTTGTTCTATTGCTTTTTGTTTTGCCATAAATTTAAAACTCCTTTTCTCCTAACACTTCTTCAATAAACTTGAAACTCGAAAGTATATCAGCTTTACCGGCACGCACGGCTACCGAATGCTCAAAGTGAGCTGAGGCCTTACCGTCTGTTGTACGGGTTGTCCAGCCATCCTCTTCGAAAATCAATTTGCGTGAACCCATGTTAATCATAGGCTCAATGGCAATGGTCATCCCGGATTTCAGCATCACGCCGTTTCCTCGTCTCCCATAGTTAGGGACTTCGGGAGCTTCATGCAGGCTTCTGCCCACACCGTGACCTACCATTTCGCGAACTACCGAATAGCCTCTCGACTCGCAGTAGTCCTGGATTGCAGCACCTATATCACCAATTCGTTTCCCTTCAACCGCCTGTTCGATGCCTTTGTAGAGCGACTCTTTTGTGGTTTTAAGCAAAGCCCTGATCTCAGGTGCAATTTCGCCTACAGCAAATGTGTAAGCTGAATCGCCGTTAAAACCATTTTTAAGTACACCACAATCGATGGAGATAATGTCTCCCTCTTTCAGCACAGTTTTGTCAGACGGAATTCCGTGTACAATCTGATCATTTACAGAAGCACAGATGGAACCGGGGAAACCGTTGTAGTCAAGAAAATTAGGAATCCCGCCGTGGTCACGAATAAACTCTTCAGCACGTTTGTCGAGCTGCAGCGTAGTGACTCCGGGTTCAATAATCTTAGCTAATTCGGCCAACGTTTTGGCTACTATCTGATTACTTTCTCGGAGAAGTTCTATCTCCTCATCTGATTTAAGATAAATCATTTTCTTTTTCTTTTCAGCATTTAATCAAAAGAGTCCCGGCCATGCGGCTCGGTCTCTTTTGTCATTTTTGCTTACACTTCCGAAAGCTTAGTAAGCGGATGCACCGCCGGTGCGGCCTTTAATTCTTCCGGATTTTAACAATCCGTCATAGTGACGCATCATCAGGTGACTCTCAATCTGCTGCAGCGTGTCGAGCACTACCCCAACCAAAATCAGAAGTGATGTACCTCCGAAGAACTGCGCAAATTGTTGATTAATTCCTATAATCGAAGCAAATGCTGGCAGAATCGCAATCAGTGCCAGGAAAAATGCACCCGGCAGAGTAATGCGTGACATAATAGTGTCGAGATAGTCAGCAGTACGCTTACCCGGTTTAACACCCGGGATAAAGCCGTTATTACGCTTCATATCTTCAGCCATTTGCTGTGGATTCACAGTAATTGCTGTGTAAAAGTAGGTAAACAGAATAATCAGCGAGGCAAACACCAGGTTATACCAGAAACTTTCGTAACGGGTAAAGTTGCTCCAGAAAGTTTGAGTTGCCTCAGAGTTGGAGTATCCTGCAATGGCCAGCGGAATAAACATAATTGCTTGCGCAAAAATGATCGGCATCACACCGGCAGCATTTACCTTCAGCGGGATGTATTGTCTTACACCACCATATTGTTTGTTTCCTACAATACGTTTTGCATACTGTACAGGAATTTTACGAGTTCCCTGAACCAGTAGAATAGCAAACATTATCACTAAGATCAAGATGATAATCTCCACGAAGAACATTACCAAACCACCGCCGCCGCTGTCG
>CAYPPC010000224.1:1053-1843 GCA_964412435.1 uncultured Paludibacter sp. | reverse complement strand
ACCAATCATAATGATGAAAGATATACCGTTACCAATTCCTTTGTCGGTGATACGTTCACCCAGCCACATTACAAACATACTACCTGCCATCAAGATGATAGTAGAGCTGGCAATAAACCAGAATGATGATGGCAGTGCAGCGCCTGCATGCGCCACCTGAATTCTGAGGTTAGCCAGGTACGATGGTCCCTGGAGTACCAGAATTACAAGTGTCAGATAGCGTGTGTACTGATTCATTTTTGTCCGGCCACTCTCACCCTCACGTGATAATTTCTGAAACTTCGGGATAGCTATGGTTAACAGCTGAATCATAATCGAAGCAGAAATATAGGGCATAATACCGAGTGCAAAGATCGATGCATTTTGGAAAGCACCACCCGAGAACATATCGAGGAGTGCCATGATACCACCGCTGGTCTGGCTTTTCAGGGCCGAAAGAGCGTTTGCATCTACACCGGGCAAAACTACGAAAGAACCGAAACGATAGATTAACACGAACAGAATTGTCGTGATTAATCTATTTTTCAGATCTTCAATTTTCCAGATATTTTTTAAAGTCTCAATAAACTTCTTCATGTCGTTAATTAAATTTTCGCAACAGTTCCACCGGCAGCAACAATTGCTTCTTCAGCCGATTTGGAAAATGCGTTTGCTTCCACATCAAGTTTTGTTGTAAGCTGGCCGTTTCCTAAGATTTTCACCAGGTCTGATTTCGAAATAAACCCAGCTTCACGAAGCTCTTCAACTCCGATTTTAGTGAGTTTTTTGCTGTCGGCAAGCGACTGCAGCA
>CAYPPC010000224.1:0-1043 GCA_964412435.1 uncultured Paludibacter sp. | reverse complement strand
ATCGCTTTGTAAGCTACACGATTGATGTTTCTGAAACCAAATTTAGGCAAACGTCTTTGAATAGGCATTTGACCACCTTCAAAACCTGTTTTGCGCGCATAACCCGAACGGGATTTCGCTCCTTTATGACCTCTTGTGGAAGTGCCTCCCATTCCGGAACCGGAGCCGCGTCCAATACGCTTTCTGTTTCTCACAGATCCGGCAGCCGGTTTTAAATTACTTAAGTCCATATTATTGTGATATTTTTTAAGTCCTGTTTATTACAAATGCTTATTTTATAACTTCCACCAGGTGGTGTACTTTGTTCACCATACCTAAAATAGTAGGAGTGGCTTTGTGCTCTACGACCTGATTCATTTTTCTGAGACCCAGTGCGTCGAGGGTTCTTTTCTGATCAACCGGACAATTGATGCGGCTTCTGACTTGTTTGATTTTAATAGTTTCCATAATCTTTACCTCCAATATTATCCGTTAAACACTGTACTCAATGAAACACCTCTGTTTTGTGCAACCATGTTGGCGTCGCGCAGTTCAGTGAGAGCTTTAACAGTGGCTTTCACCAGGTTGTGCGGGTTGGATGAACCTTTCGATTTGGCCAACACGTCGGTGATACCAACACTCTCGAGTACGGCACGCATCGCACCACCGGCTACAACTCCGGTACCCGTAGTGGCCGGTTTGATAAATACACTTGCACCGGCATAACGTGCATACTGCTCGTGGGGGATAGTTCCATTCAGGATAGGTACACGAATCAGATTTTTCTTGGCTGATTCAGTAGCCTTGGAGATAGCTGTTGCCACCTCACCTGCTTTACCCAGGCCCCAGCCTACGATACCATCTTCGTTACCCACAACCACAATGGCTGAGAAGCTGAATGTACGTCCACCTTTAGTAACTTTAGTTACACGGTTAACGGCTACGAGTCTGTCTTTTAACTCAATATCATTTGTTGATTTTACAATATTTGCTTTTGTTGTCATTGTTGCTTAAAATTTAAGTCCACCTTCGCGTGCAGCGTCAGCTAATTGTTTAACACGTCC
>CAYPPC010000223.1:0-4843 GCA_964412435.1 uncultured Paludibacter sp. | reverse complement strand
CCTTTTTCCTTTTCCGCAAACACATATAAAGTAGGTTCTTCATCAAGATCTCTGAGCGGAACTGCATTTTGTGACCTTTCAAAAAGCCCTACATTACCAATGTGCCACCCTCTTTCCTCTCCATAATATATATGATCGGACATTGGATTAATAGGCAGCTCATCCCATGTAGGATAAGCTCTATCCTGCTTGGGTACATATTCGATAATAAATGCGATTTCAGAACCGTAATTTTTTACCTCTAATCTATAGCTGTACTTGTTATGTTCGTACAGATTATTCGACAGTTGTTTAAAGTCCTTCCTCTCCAAAAATTCTTTCACCAGCTCTGCATCATCAAACAATTTTACCCTCTTAGAAAAGATATGAGCATATGTATAACCAGGCATAGTTTCCGAATCAAATTCATATTCACAACCATACCACACTTCATCATCAAGCTCATAGCTTAGCCAACTATCATCACTAGAGTCTACAACTGAATTGCGACTTGCTTCATAAGCTCCAACAGCCGAACGGCTGGTATCCTCACCTATATAAGGCAGCCAAAACAGCTCTTTTTGTAACTGGGTTATCTTCACCTGCTCAACCTTGGAACCGGCTTTAACTTGCACCACAGCCTCACGTTCTTTATATTCACTGTTTCTCTGTGCTGTCAATTGCCATGTGATGCCGCTAGACTCAGCTATGGTGAGCCAATCCGCATTAGTGGTCACCTCAAGGTCTCCATCATAGTCGGTGGCGATAGTGACGGTCAGTGTACCACCAAGTTCTTCAAATACAAGTTCACCAGGGTCTACAATCAATGCAATGCTTTCTTCGCTCGAGCTGCAGCTGTAGAAGCCTAATGAGAGTACTGCAATAACTAATAGGGCTAAAGTTTTTTTTCATAATTTTTTTCATAACATTTTCTTTTTTAATGGTTGATTTATTAGAATCTTATCTATACTTATTTTTATCAGTGTGATATGAATAGATTAAACGACCTCTTTATTAATACCCTTTATTAAGGTGTAAAACTGTGAAACACTCGAACAATTCATATCCATCAGATAGATTATAAGTTATTACTTGACCATCCGTACAGTTTGCGCTCTGCCATCGGCTTGCTGTAAACTTACTAAGTAGATACCTTCCGGCAGGTGGCGCACATCAATCTGTTTTTCGCCATTGAGCTTTTGTTGCAGTACCTTCTGCCCGTTGATATGGTAAATGCTGACCGCATCCACCGCTTCCTCACCTCCAATATGGATATAGGAGCTGAAAGGATTGGGGTAGAGGGTGATGGTGCTTACACTGTTTTCGGAAACAGCTGTAGGGTAATTAAGGGTTGTAAACTGAACTTCTTCACCATAGGCAGTACCATTGATGTTGCTGGCATAAGCACGCAGGTAGTACTTTTTGTTGTACGATAATCCGGTGATAGTGCCGCTGAAAACACCTAATTCAGAGCCATTAGTTGTGAAACCTGCATTCTCTGTCAGAGTAGGTTCGCTGGTTGATGCCCAAACTACACCACGGGCAGTAAGTTCATCCCGGCCATCGTCTGTTATTTTGCTGCTGAATGTAGCTTTGTGCTGTGTAATTTCCGTAACTTCTGTCGCTCCGACAGTGGGTAATCTGCCACCGGCACCACCATCTATGATGGTCCACTTAAAATCATCCCTGAGTTTCTGCCGTGCTTCAGCCGGTGCTGAATCCGGAGAATATCTGCTGTTCCCGGCATGAAAATTAACATGAGTTTGTAAATCAAGTTTACTCCATTTTTCTAATAATCTGTTATAGTTGGCTGTGGACAGGGTAATCCATTTCGCTCACCTTGCTGATATCCCATCCGCTAAGATCCTGGTCAAAGTCCGTAGCATTATAAAACATTTGCCACGTTGATTCTATCTTGCTCACATCCCACTTTCCAATATCCTGATTGAATTTACCGGCTTCGTAGAACATCCACCTCATATCCGTTACATTGCTTACATCCCAGCTGCCTATGTCCTGATTAAAATTGGAAGCCTCTCTGAACATATATTTCGTATCTGTAACATTACTCATATTCCAGTTACCGATAGGCTGATTGAATTTTTCGGCAGTGTAGAACATACCGAACATTTTTGTTACATTGCCTACATCCCAGTTGCTAAGGTCTTGATTGAAATTTGAAGCGTTCCTGAACAAATAACCCATATGTGTAACTTTGCTTACATCCCAGTTACCGATAGGCTGATTGAATTTAGTGGCTCCGTGGAACAGCCACATCATATCCGTCACTTCGCTCACATCCCATCCGCTGATATCCCGGTTGAATGAAGAAGCATCACGAAAAGTACCATAGAGGCTTGTTACCTTACTCACATCCCAGTTGCCTAAATCCTGATTAAAAGCGGTAGCTTCTCTAAATGTTTCATACAAGCTTGTTACCTTACTCACGTCCCAATTACCGATAGGCTGGTTGAAAAGCTGTGCTTCATGAAACATACCACTAAGAGAGGTTACTTTACTCATATCCCACTCAGTGATATCGCTGTTGAATTTATGACATCCGGAAAACATTCTCGCAGTAACTGTAACGTTTTCAGGAAGCTGTTTGGGCACCTCTGTCAGGTTAATGGCACCATAAAATGCATTTGCAAAACTGCTAACCCCGAGGTTCCCAAAAGAGAGTACTTTTGTCAGTTTGTCTATGCCTTTTACATCATAAGCTCCGAAGTTTGTTAAAGAGCCGGTAATAGATACGGTATAAACGCCGTTGCTGCTGTACGCATGCTCGTGTTCACCTTCAGTTGTGTAGTTGTCTGTTGTGCCATCGCCCCAGTCAACACTTACATTCACATCACCTTTGAGCGGTAATGCGATGGTGGTTCCATCTGAAAGTGAGGTGTCATACTCCAGTACCATAGCGTTATTTTGTGACATAGTGTAGCCTGTAAAAAGAAACAGGCTAAATAAAAAGATGAATAGTTTTTTCATTTTTTTTGTTTTAATATGCCAATGCCTGCACAGCAAGCATCGGCATAGTTTTTTTAATTCTTATCGTTTTACTATCTTAAATCCTAATCCTCAAAGTGAATCTGCCTGCCAGGCTGCTTTTGTATCTACGGGAATTTCTAAATCAATACTTGAATTTGCTACACCTTCGAAATATTAAGTAAAAGGATTCATACCCATTGACAAGCTAGCTAATTCTTCTGCAATTATTATCTCGTTTTCCATTCCCAGTTCTTGTCGCTAAGAGCACTCCTTTCACTGGGTGAAGGAATTGTTGGTTTTTTAAGTACCAATACACCCTTGCTTTTAGAATTGCGGTCAGGTAGCTGATTGATTATTTTAATTAATTCACCTTCTTTATAAGTTTCTATGGGTAAATAGTTGAGCTCATTTAGGTTGCCATTTCTGTGAATTTTTAATTCAGATATATCTATAGTTGACAAATTTATCCATTCCAGGTTTTTATTTTTACTTGCATCTAAAATATCCAAACTACCTCTGGAGAAATGAAAACTCTTCAAATTAATATTTTTACTTATATCCACTGTGTTGAGTTGCGGAACAATATCTATTGAGATCACTTCAAGAGCCTGGTTTTTAGAGACATCTAATGTGGTCAGATCGGGACAAGCTTGCACTCTAATCTCTTTTAGCTCTTTGTTGTTGGAAATGTCAAGAGAAAAAATCCCTGACCCCGGAGTGCTGAAATCACCTAAACCGTTAGTCGCGGCAAAATATGTAAATTTACCATAAACCTTGACAGAAGGTGAGTTGATGGTGTACTCTCCGTTTTTATTCTTGTAGAAAACTACAATATCTTCCCCTGCATCACGCTTACCGTTGTTATTAAGATCTATCCAGCAATTGGCTTTATCAGCTTCGGCAGCATCGAATTGAAGCAGCATAATCTCTCCCTTGGGTTTATTGGTTATGAAGCTTATAGAAGCGGTAGGCATAACTGTCACCGAAACTATGGCTGTGTAGTTACCCGCTTCTGTTGTGGCTTCAATTTGGGTAGTACCCGCACTAACTCCTGTGATTACCCCCTCTTCATTAACGGTGGCAATCTGGGTGTTTTCAGAGGTCCAGCTTACATTTTTGTTGATCGCATCCTTCGGAAAAGTAAAATAATCAATAGCGTGTGTTTCGTCCTTATACAAGCTGATTTCATGCTCCCGAAGATAAACCCCAGTTCTATTTCTATCGTGCCGTATGGCGTCTGCTCCTGCATCTTGTAAAAGTCCGGAAAGCTGACCGGCTTGAAAATAGCTCCAGGTATTGCCAATCTCTAAGGGTGTTTCTTCTACAAAATAGTTGGCTGCTACGCTCCAGGAGCTGTGCAGATACTCTTTTACTGTCTCTATCTCTTCATCTGTGTTGTCGCCATTTTCGAGTAGGATGACCGAATAAATTCCTGCGAAAGGGCCATTGCCCCACTGCACGGTACAGCCGGCAGCAATAAGTTCATCGCACAGTGCTTTGGTTTTATCATAATTCAGACCGGAAGCAATTTTGATGGGTCGGTTATCAACCAGTTTTTTAGCATCCCCTAATCCGATACCCAGGTGCGATTTAATGATATTCATCGTATTTATAGTGGCGACAGATTCTAATAACTGTACATCAAACAGTTCGTTCTGGTTATAGGCGCTAACAATGCACTCTTCTAAAATGTTACCGTCCTCCGTAGTTATCCGAATGCGGGAGAAACCTGCTGTCAATGCTTTGACATTGCCATTTGGGTCAACGCTCACTATGTTGGGGGAGCTTGACTCCCAATTTATCTTCCTGTTAATTGCGGTTTCTGGCAAAACTGTTGCTGTGAAAAATGTTTCCCGCAATTGATTTGCCCTCATAA
>CAYPPC010000222.1:0-4912 GCA_964412435.1 uncultured Paludibacter sp. | reverse complement strand
ATTTTGCTGTTAATCAGACAATTACATCACTATGTAATTTTTGTCATGTACTAAGTATTTAAGCATAAAAAAACCGGCATTAGATACCGGTTTTAAAACTCTTATCACACAGATTATCTTCTTAAAAATCTTCTTGCACTTCTCATTGCTCTAAAGCCTAAAAGTACCCCCTCAACAAGAGTAAATCTATTTTTCTTTCTCCTGCCAGAACGGGAAAACAGAGCCAGAGGTGAAGGAACATTGACGCTGCTCTTCAAAAGAGACAAAGCATTAGGCAAAGTTATCAGCCGTCCCGCAGAATCCAAAATCTGATTTTGTCTCTCTCCGGCAAGCTGACGCAGCTTTTTGCGAATAACAGCCAGATCTTCAAACTTCAGGTCTTTGTTTTCATAGAGATGTTGCATTGTTCTCATTATTTACCTCCTTTTTTTCCTCAGGTTTGTCATAAAGAACATCTATCATCAAACGCATCAGCGGTTTTACAAACAGACGTTTACGATTTATAATCACTACAAGCATCAGAATCAGGAAAAACAGTGCAATCAGACTGAAACTATACTTAAAGTGCATGATGGGTTCCAGTGCATAAGCTACTGCAAACAACAGGTAGAAAAGACCAAACAGGCCCAGCACCATCAAGGCCAGTACAAAAATTAACTTAGACATCAATTTCGTAACCTTCTCGATGGCTGTTACCTGTAAGTAGTCACTTTGCAGTTGCACATACTCTTTCACATCAGCAAAAAGTTGCTGAAAATCTTTGTTTGTGCTATTTTCCGACTTGTCTGCCATAGTTTCAATTATGCCAGCGCTTCGTCCATGTCAGCCTGAATTTCGTCAACCAGATCTTCCAGTTCACTCTTACTCAGGGTTACTCCTTTTTTCTTAAGAGCCTCTTTCAGCTTCTCTTTGGCAGTTTCAAATTCATCAACAATGATTGAACGAGTTTCTGAACCTTTTTCAGGTGCCAGTAGAATGCCTAATGCGGCTCCAACAACAGCTCCGCCTAAAAGCGCAGCTAAAATACCTCCAGTATTTTTCATAATTATAAAATTTAAATAGTTAGTAAATTCTTTTATATTATAACGTTTCTTTTCCGTTAAAAGTTTCTCAAAGTTACTGATTTTAATAGTTAGATGCAAGAAATATGTCATCTTAACAGCTATAAATTGGCAAAAAATATGCCAAAGCCTTCACTTTAACGATTTTGAACAGTTTTTTCCTGTTTAATCTTGCTTATAACCGAAACTCCTCAGTTTCAGATCCTTATTGCGCCAGTCTTTTTCAACTTTCACAAAAAGCTCCAAATATATTTTCTTCAGAAAAAAGGCTTCAAGCTCTTTGCGGGCTTCAATTCCGACTTTTTTCAAGGCTTTTCCTCCTTTACCGATAATAATTCCCTTTTGTGATTCACGCTCTGCATAGATCACAGCGCTGATCCGAATGATATTCTCCTCCTCCTTAAAGCTCTCCACAACGGCTTCCACCGAATAAGGAATCTCTTTATCATAATTCAACAGGATTTTTTCTCGTATTATCTCAGTCACAAAAAATCTTTCCGGCTTGTCGGTGAGTTGATCCTTTTCGAAGAATGGCGGTGATTCCGGCAGCAATTCCAAAATCCTTTTCAAAAGTGGCTCAATATTAAAGCGCTCTGTAGCAGAAATTGGAAATATTTCAGCTTTAGGAATTACCTGCTTCCAGGTATCAACCAGCTCAATCAGCTTCACCTCGTCGATTAAGTCTATCTTATTAATGATTAGAAAAACAGGCGCGCTATTTAGATTTACCTTTTCTACAAAATCCTTGTTCTTTTCAAAACTATCATAAACATCCGTCACATAAAGTAGAATATCAGCATCTGTCAACGCTGAGTAGGAGTAACCCAGCATAGACTCCTGCAGGCGGTAGTTGGGCTTCAAAACACCGGGGGTATCAGAATAGACAATTTGAAAATCATCACCATTAACAATACCCAGTATCCGATGACGCGTTGTTTGCGCTTTAGAGGTTATAATTGAAATTCGTTCCCCTACCAAAGCATTCATTAAGGTCGATTTTCCTACATTGGGGTTACCTACAATATTTACAAATCCGGACTTATGCATAATCTTTCTTTTTTAGCAAAGATACATAAATTCTAATAAACTTATTCTATCCCTCATAGGAAAAAAGGCAGCATATTTAACGAAAGAACCATGAAAGTTGAAGCAAAAAGAAAGAGTCTCTATATTTTTCATTAGATTTGTAGTTTGATAATAAAACTGAGGCTAAGCCGGCTATGAACAAGATATATCAGACTAACCGGATTTTAAAGATTTTATTCGTTACAGTGGCAATGCTGATTGTCCTGCTCTCTACCTTTTTCACTAACCGCTTAGCCCGCAAGCTGGCTGTTGAGGAGAAAAAGAAAATAGAGATATGGGCAGATGCCACCCGCCAGCTAATTTTTGCTGATGAAAACACGGACTTTAATTTTTTACTAAACATTATTGAAGGCAACACCACCATTCCGGTTATTATGACCGATGAACAGGACAATATGCTGCAATACAGAAATATTAAAGAGCCAAGAAAAAATGAAGATATTTTCTTTAAGAAAAAGATTGAACGCCTGAAAGAAAAGCGGGCCCCCATTGTTATTCAGCTCGATGAAGGTGTCAGCCAATACATTTATTATGATATCTCCCTGCTACTTAAACAGCTGCAAGTATTTCCCTTAGTTCAGTTTACCGTTACTATTGTATTTTTTATCATAGTCATTTTAGTGTTTTCAAGTACCAAACGGGCAGAACAAAATCAGGTATGGGTAGGTCTGTCAAAAGAGACTGCACATCAGCTCGGCACGCCTATTTCATCTATGCTTGCCTGGACCGAACTGTTGAAGTTGAAATATGGCGAAGATAAATTACTGAATGATATGGAGCGGGATGTGCAGCGACTTAACATAATATCGGACAGATTTTCCAAAATAGGTTCAAAACCTGATCTGAAAGCGGCAAACCTGAACGAAGTGGTTAATCATGCTCTCAACTATATCAGAAATCGCAGCTCCAGTAAAATTGACATTGAGTTTATTCAGGCTAGAAGTGCTATTACAGAAGCTAAACTCAACATACCTCTTTTTGAATGGGTTATTGAAAACTTATGTAAAAATGCCATTGATGCTATGAACGGCAGTGGCAAACTGAAAATAACTGTGAACAATTCACCCAAAGAAGCCATTATTGATGTGAGCGACTCAGGCAAGGGAGTTGAGAAGAAATTACAAAAAGCTATATTTACTCCTGGTTATACAACCAAGGAGCGTGGCTGGGGCCTGGGGCTTTCACTGGTCAAAAGAATTATAGAAGAGTACCACCAAGGTAAGATATTCGTTAAAGAGTCTGAGATTAACCGGGGAACAACCTTTAGAATTATTTTACCACACAGCAACTAATAGTAAGAATATCAACATCATAGGAACAATTTCGGAGTTTTATTGTAAACATCCAGGCAACCTTTGGTTTCAATGATTCTTATACGTAAATTTGCTTCATAAAACTTTGAATTTAGGAGTAAAAATTGTATCTTTGCACGGTTTTTATCTATCAACTGAAATAATGGGAAAATTCGACCTATATAAAATACCACTGAAAGGTGTGACAATTGAACGAAGTGATTATGACTTTGTTCTGGATAACGATTTTTTCAAAAAGATTGATAGCCCTGAAGTTGAGCGCGGAAATATTGATGTAACTCTTCAGGTAAATAAAAAACCCGGCTTTTTCGAGCTGGCTTTTCAGCTCGAAGGCAGTGTGAAAGTTCCTTGTGACCGTTGTCTTGATGACATGGATCAGGAAATTAAGCACAGCGATGTGTTGCAGGTAAAATTGGGCACAGATTATCTGGATGATGGCGATATGGTAATCATTCCGGAGTCTGACGGTTATATTAACATTGCCTGGTTCCTGTATGAATTTATTGTAATCAACATTCCTATCAAGCATTTTCATGCTCCGAGCGAATGTAATAAAACAATGCTTTCAAAACTGAAACAGCACATCATCAAGCGAAAAAATGATATTGAAGAGGATGAGTTTAACGACATCGGCTTCGACGATGAGGAGAACAATGAGAGTGAAACTGACCCGAGATGGGACGGTTTGAAAAATATAATTGAAAACTAATTAAAATATAATTACAATGGCACAACCAAAGAGAAGACATTCAAAAACCAGAACAGCAAAAAGACGTACACACGATAAAGCTGCGATGCCAACATTAGCGGTATGCTCTAACTGTGGTGCACACCACATCTACCATACTGTATGCCCGGAATGTGGTTATTACAGAGGCAAGCTGGCAATCGAGAAAGACATTTAATCATTAAATAAATTCTCTATATATCACGTAAGCAGTTGACTGTTTACGTGATTTTTTATTTTAAACATTTTTAAGCTGTTCCGGGATTAGAGATGTTCCGGCAAATAGTATAACCTGAATACGCATAAGATAATCAGATATATTCATTTTGATCAGAAATAGCAAAGAGAGGGTAAATCAGCGTATGATTTACCCTCTCTTTGCTATAATTTTATGCTGCTGTTAGTATACCGGAACGGTAAGTGTTATTTCCTATTGTCGACCTATTAACAAAGTATGATGTGCTTAGTTAAGGTTACAATTAATTAAGAGGGCTACTTACTCTCAACCTCCTATTCTCCTCCCATACATATTAACACCCAAACACCTGCACTTTCGTTTCCAGTATCTTATAAGCATATCCACTAAAGCAATGCAAGAAGAGAGCCTTTAGTCCCCTCGCGACCTTCATCCCATCCCTGGGAGTTAGCATTTTGTCACCCTTCAAATCCTTTTAAAACAAACAAAGCGCCCTTGCAATTTGCAAAAGCGCTTTGTGAAAAACGGC
>CAYPPC010000221.1:0-4924 GCA_964412435.1 uncultured Paludibacter sp. | reverse complement strand
AAGAAGGTGAGTGTAACACCATTTTGGTGGAATGAGAACCAGAAGAAAATAACCACAGCAAATACGGAGAAGAGAGCATAAAGACGCTGACGCACCTCTTTGGCATCCATTTCAACAACAGGCTCGCTGCTTGTTTTTTCGGCTGCTTTCTTCATTGCCGGGTCGGGCAATTTGTTTTTGTTAAACATATAAATGGTCAGCGAAATCAGCATAGCTACAATAGCAATGGCAAATGCGTAGTGGAAACCGGTGTTAAATACGTTCAGATACTCATTGGCAAAAGCTGTAAGGTCAGCCGGAGCTACTCCTTTGCTTACTTCAGTAGCGAGATCCTGGAAACGTGCTCCCGCCTCCGGAGTTAATGTGCCTTTCAGGAATCCGTGGCTCAGTGCAGGTAAGTCAGCATCGTAGAGGAATCCGTTTTTCATAACCCACCAGTTACGCATGTAAACTGCGAGAACAGGCGCGAAAAGAGCACCAATATTAATAAACATATAGAAAATCTGGAAACCGGTGTCGCGCAGGCTTGAATATTTGGGGTCGTCATACATTTGACCAACTACCGCCTGCAGGTTACCTTTGAAAAGTCCGTTACCAAATGCGATAACAAAGAGCCCGATACAGGTCAGAGCCAGGTAAAGAGCAAAGTTTGGAACAGGTGTTGGAGTGGGGATAGCAATCATTACATAACCCAATGTCATTAAAACCAGTCCCCACAAGATAGTACCTTTATACTTCTTGGTTTTGTCTGCAATATAACCTCCTGCCAATGCAAGCAGATAGATCAATGCATAAAAAATCGAATAAATAATGGTGGCCTGAGTTTTGGTAATTCCAAATTTAGCCAGAAGAAATAGTGACAAAATGGCCATCATTACGTAAAAGCCAAAACGCTCCCCCATGTTGGAGAGAGCGGCACCAATTAGTCCCTTAGGATGTTTCTTGAGCATAATTTTCTGATTATTAGTTATTTATAGTTAGTGTTTTTACTGTTATGTTTTAACGAATGCAAATATAAGCAATTAAGTTTGAAATATGAAAGTGCTTTTCTTCAATAAATAAGTATTGTGGTAAATTTTAAGATATTTTGTTTGAAATGTTCCTCTTTATTCATTATCTTTGACTGTATTCAAAAAATAAATACTATGAGAGAAAAACTACTAAAAGCACTGCTTGTATTAAGCTGTATTGTAGGAGTTGGTTGCTTGCAGGCACAATCTCTTTACCTGTTTAAGCGTACCGGCTTCGATCGTTCAGTAAGTATCGGGCAGACCCAATCAATCGACTTCAGCGGACAAAGTTTCAATTTGTTACTGAAGTCCGGAGAAACGATTTCGATCCCCTTTGAAGAGATGAGGAAAATGACTTTTACGCCTGAAGAAACCAAAGTCGATACTCCTGCCGATGCTCTATTCTCACTGTTCCCTAATCCGGCTTCCGAATATCTGAATGTTCAGTTTAGCGCAGAAATCCGAAGCTCGAATCCTGAAGTGATAATTCGTTCCATTGACGGAAAGGTTGTTTATAATGAACGAGTTGAATCTGTAGGAGATTACCACACTATTCAGGTTTCAACCTGGAGCAGCGGAGTTTATCTTCTGTTTGTTCGTGATGGTGAGCAGGTGCACACGCAGAAATTTGTTAAACAGTAAGGTTTAACTGTCAATCTATTAATTTTTCACCCATATTTAAAAATTATTCCTATGAAGAAAATTACTCCAAAAATAAAAAGTACTATCCTCCTCGCTCTCTTTATGGCGCTGTTTTCCGGACTGTATGCCCAGCAAGACTCGCTCTATATTTTTAAGGACAATCATATTATCTGGAAGGAGTCCGTTACAGAAGTGGACAGTATCACATTTGAACGCCACGAGCTTGACCCGAATGCTATTGAATTAAAAAGTTTCAGTTTTCTAAAGGAGCATAACAGTTTCCTGACTCAGGATATGTTTTGCGATTTTGAAGGTAAAACTATAAAAAAAGATATCCCGCTCATCTCCAAAATGCTGGTACCCAGTTTTACTACTGCTCCGGGTAATGAGGTTTATGTAAATAATAAACTGCAGATAAGCGGTGTTACTGCCGTTGACTTTTCAAAGACGGTGGTTTATTCTGTCAGAAATGCAGAAGGACGCAGCTCTTCCTACATCGTAAGTATTAACTTTATGTCAGGGCTACCTGAAATAACTATTAATACTGTGGATGCGGAACCTATTATTGAAAAGAAAAAAGAGATTCGTTGCTTTATTGAGATCGACGGTAAAGGAATTTATGAGAATTTTGCCGACTCGGCTGTGATTCGCGGCCGCGGTAACTCCACCTGGGGAATGCCTAAAAAACCCTACCGTTTTGAACTGGATGAAGCCTCTGAACTTTTGGGCATTGCACCGGGCAAAAAATGGATTTTGCTGGCCGAATACCTGGACCCGACCTTTTTGATGAATTCCATGGCTTTCAAAGCTGGAAGATTGCTGGAACTGCCATTTACACATCACACGGTCGCAGTTGCTGTAACTCTGAATGGTGATTTTCAAGGCGTTTACACATTTACCGAAAATAAGGATGTGGCGCCCAACCGAATCGATATTGATAAGAATGAAGGTGTGCTGTTCGAATTTGATGTTTACTATGATGAGGATTACAAATTTAAGTCGCCCGGTTATGATCTGCCGGTGATGTTCCAGAATCCTAGCTTAGGCAAAATAGAAGATGAAACAGAGCGTGACGCAAAATTTAATCTTTTCCGCAACTATTTTATTGATCTGGAAAATGCGCTGCTTGATCCCAACTTCCCAAACAACAGCTATAAAATGTTGATCGATGTGGAGTCAGTAGCTAAGTATATTTTTGTGTATGACCTGACTCATAATATGGAAATTAACCACCCGAAGAGTACTTATATTCACAAAGATAAGGATCAGAAGTTTGTGATGGGAATTCTCTGGGACTTCGACTGGGCATTTGGCTACGAAGGAACCGGAAGACATTTCTCAGCCTACGACCGACCCCTGTTGCATCCCTTCTCTGCATCTGCAAAAGGTACTGCATTCTTTGAGCGATTCTTCGATGACCCTGCTTTCAAAAAGCTTTATCGTGAAACTGCCATGGATTTCAAAGAGAATCATATGAGCACCATCATGCGACACCTTGATGATAATGCTATCAACATTTCACCTTATCAGGCCATGGACAGAGCCAAGTGGGGTGGTGTGTCAGATTATGAAGCTAAAATAGACGAGTTTAAAACCTGGCTGAATAACCGCATGAACTATATAGAGGGTTATACAGCGGAGTGGTAAAAGCTGAATCTATCGAATAAAATTACTACAGGTTGACTTAATAAGATGAATTATTCAGGTCAACCTGTTTTTTTAATTAAATAACAAATCAACTACTTCATGAAATCAAAGTTACTCATATTGATTGTACTACTTATGCCTTTTATGGTGCATACTGCGCAGGATAAACCGGCGCAACTGACTAATTTGCCCACTTTTTATATCTCAACCGTTGATGAAAAGAAGATTGTAAGTAAAACAGACTATATCAATGCCTTTCTTGAAATTGTCAGTAGTGATGCTTCCGAAGAGTTTGCTGACTCTACCGAAATTCGTGGCCGCGGTAACTCTACCTGGGGAATGCCTAAAAAACCCTATCGCTTAAAATTATACGAAAAATACTCTTTGCTGAACCGCCCGGCCCGTGAGAAAAGCTGGGTTTTGCTTGCCAATTATGCTGATAAGACTTTGATGCGCCATGCCGTGGCTTTCAAAATCAGTGAGCTGGTAGGCCTGCACTTTACGCCTACTGCGCGCTTTGTAGATGTGGTTTTGAACGGTAAATATCAGGGAAACTACATGATGAGTGATCAGATGGAGGTGGCTGCAGGTCGGGTTGAAGTGGAAGCTCAAAAAGTGACCGATACTTCGGAGCCGGCTATCACCGGTGGTTATCTACTGGAGATTGATGGTTTTGCTTCTGCTGAACCCATGCATTTCTACACCGGCAAAGGGATGCCCATCACTGTGAAATATCCGAAGAAGGATAAGATCAATGAGGCTCAATTTAACTATATCCGGAATTTTATTTCAGATTTCGAGACACGTCTTTTTAATAAAGACTTTACAGATCCTGTAAACGGTTACCGTGCAAGAATCGATGAGCATACCTTGATAAACTGGTATATAGCCTCTGAGCTGACCGGAAATTCAGATGCTTTCTGGAGTACTTATATCTATAAAAAGAGAGGTGAGCCCAAAATATATTTTGGGCCTATGTGGGATTATGACATCGCTTTTAATAATGACAACCGCCTGGGCGATGCTACACGCAAGCTGATGCGCGAATATGGACATACCAACCGCACCTGGATAGTACGGTTGTGGGAAGATCCCTGGTTTCGGGGAGAAGTGCGTAAGCGATGGAAAATGCTGGTTGATTCGGGAATCGAACACAGTATCAAAGAGTATATTTCAGAACTGGAAAACACATTGCAGGAGTCGCAAAAGTTGAATTATGAGCTCTGGCCAGATCTTAGCAACAGAGTATATCTGGAAGTTTTTACTTTTGACACCTACGAAGAAGGAGTTGACTATTTGCACAGCTACATACACAACAGAATTGATTTTCTGAATAATGGTTTTATTGCAGATGGCCAGGATCCGGTGTTTCCACCTTTTGTTGCTGATGAAAATGCCTGGTACAATATTATTAACCGAAAAAACGGATTTGCCGTGGATATTAATGACAATGAAACGGAGCTGATGTTGAGTGAAATCGAGTCAGGCCGGAAATCCCAACATTGGCGTTTTGTGGATCTCGGAAACGGCTACTTCCATATTGTAAGCAGATCATCAGCGAAGGCTATGAGATCGCCGGTTGAATTGGGTGCAACGGTTTTGTTGGGCGATCCCGGAAATTACAA
>CAYPPC010000220.1:0-5027 GCA_964412435.1 uncultured Paludibacter sp. | reverse complement strand
TTGCTCAGCTCACCGGTATTTCCGGATTCTGTCCTGAAAACTTTCAAATACAGCTGATCAACATCGCCTTAGCCGGACAATTTATGGTCCATATGATATCTTCACTGATTGTGGCTGTGGTGCTGGCGGTGCCCTACCTGCTTTACGAAATCTGGCTGTTTGTAAGACCGGCACTCTACCCCGACGAAAAGAAAAGTGTGGGAACCATTTTCCTATCCACTTCGTTTCTCTTCTATCTGGGGGTTGTGGTGAGCTATTTTATCGTTTTTCCATTCACCCTTCGTTTTTTAGGTACCTATGAGCTTTCACCGACTATTCTCAATCAGGTCTCTATTCAGTCCTACATGAACACCCTCTTTATTCTGGTGCTGTTTATGGGACTTGCCTTTGAGCTGCCGGTGGTCATTTATCTGCTTTCTAAAATAGGGGTGGTGCATAAAGATATGCTTCGGAAAGTCAGAAAATATGCTTTTATTGCTATTCTTGTACTTGCGGCGGTTATCACCCCCACCACAGACCCCTTTACCATGATGATTGTGGCAGCACCTATCTATCTGCTTTATGAATTTAGCATTCTGGTGTGCAAAAACAAGGAGGAAGATGAAGAAGATGAAGAGGAACTGATTGCCGGAGAAGCAGATATTTAATACCGTAAATAAGATAATAATTAATCAACTTAAGAGGAGGAAATATATGAGTGCATTTACAGACCATGTGGAATATGAACGCCCCGAAGGGAAAAAAGTGCGGATTGCATTTGAACTCTACCGCAATGAAATTCTGTTTCATTTTTGCCAGTTTCGTCACGACGAAAACAGCGAATGGGAGGGAATGAAAAGAGATGACGAAGGATTTCACACTTACGTGCCCGCAGGGAGCGATCAGGAAGAGAAGATTCTTTTTCCCACCCCTTCGGAAATAGCCCTGGCGCTCGACGAAATTAATAAGAAATACAATCTTTTAGATGTGTAATGAAGAAAACGGACTGAAAATCAATTCAGTCCGTTTTTTATTTTGAGTTTTTTTTGCTTTATTCGCTGACGAAAAGCCGGTTGCTTGAAAACACCGGATCGCAGGTGAGGTTTACCTTCAGCTTGCGGGTTCCGGCCTCATCACCCGGCGTGGGGATATGCGTGGAGTGCATCTCACAACCATAGAGCTCAGTCAGTTTCTCCATAGCCATTTTAGCAGCCGGATTAGAAATAGCACTAATAGCGAGCGTAATCAATGTCTCCTCCACATCCAGGCTTACCTGTTTGCCGTTCAGAATCTCCTTTTTCAGGTGTGTCACCGAGTCGATGATATTCTCCGGCAGCAGAATAAGCTCTTCGGGCAAGCCTGCCAGATATTTAGTGGCATTCAGAATCATGGCTGAGGCAGAGTGCAGCAAAGGCGAGCTTTTGCCGGTAATAATTTTACCATCTTTCAGCTCAATAGCCGCTCCGCTAAAAATACCTCCGTAACCTTTACCTTTTCTCTCTGCATCTTCTGCCGCTTTACGGGCAGCCGCTACCACCTCCCGGTCATCCTCTTTGGCACCGATGCGGTTCATAATATCGGTGGTGCGCTCATAAGTTGACTTACCGGTGAGCCCCATCGTAAACTCTACAGAGCTGCGGAAATAGCGCCGGATCACCTCCTGATAAGCTGCAGCAGAGACAATCTTATCATCCACAATACCGGAACTGATTCGGTTTACCCCCATATCGGTGGGCGACCTATAGACAGAATCGTCGCCGGTAATTTTTTTCAGAATATTTTTGAGTAAACCGAAAGCTTCAATATCCCGGTTGTAGCTTACTGCATCCACACCGTATGCCTCTTTATGATAGGGATCGAGCATGATTTTATCACGCAAATCGGCTGTTGCAGCTTCATAAGCCACATTCACATAGTGATCGAGTGGCAAATCCCACACCGGGAAAGTCTCAAATTTGGCATAACCCGCTTTCACACCTCGTTTGTAATCGTGATACATATTACAAAGCGAAGTGGCCAGTTTACCGCTCCCTGAACCGGGACCGGTCACCACAATAATAGGTTTGCTGGTTTCAATATACTCATTGGCACCATAACCTTCATCGCTCACAATGGTTTCATAGTCGGAGGGATAACCCTTGGTGGGATAGTGCAGATAAACTTTAATACCTTTCTGCTCCAGTTTATTTTTGAATACTACAGCCGGGGGCTGATTGTTGAAGCGTGTGATTACTACGGCGCGCACCTGAATGCCGAACCATTTCATGTCATCGATACTCTTAAAAGCATCCACATCATAGGTAATACCAAAGTCGGCACGCACTTTATTGCGCTCCAGGTCACCGGCATGCACACATAGAATTACCTCAATATGCTCTTTGAGTCTTTGAAGCAGGCGAATTTTTACGTTAGGATCAAAACCGGGAAGGACCCGCGCAGCGTGGTAGTCGTAGAGAATTTTGCCGCCCATTTCCAGATAAAGTTTATCGTGAAATTTCTTTACCCGTTGCAGGATGGCTTCTGACTGTTCGTGAAGGTATATATCGCTGTCAAACCCGATTTGTGCTGTTTTTTCCATTTTTATGAATGATTTACAGCTTACAAAGCTAACAATTTTTTCTCAATTTTTGAGTCAAAATTTCTAAAAAAATAATTGCTTATTCAGGAGATAAAATCAACATGCTAAAACAGAGGCAGAGACTCCCACAGTCCGGGTGGAGCCTCCATCGGGATTCCGCAAAGCTTGAATAAGTTATCTTTCCCCACTTATTCACCGAAGATGTGGAAAATTCTTATTAGTTTTGTTGAGTGCCGGCATTTTCACACGGATTCAGAATCAATTTAGCAAAGATAATTATGATAAAAGGAGTAAAAAAACATATCACTCACACTGCAGCCATACTGCTGAGTGCATCCGCTTTAAGTGCACAAGAGAAACCCAACATTATTGTGTTTCTGGTAGATGATATGGGGTTGATGGACACTTCAGTGCCTTTTGCAGTTGACAAAAAGAAGCGACCGGAGCGTCATCCGCTAAACGAGTGGTACCAAACGCCTAATATGGAGAAACTGGCTTCACAAGGTGTTCGATTCTCCACTTTTTATGCTCAAAGCGTGAGTTCGCCAACGCGAACCTCCCTGCTGACCGGGCAAAATGCAGCCCGCCACAGAACCACCAACTGGATTGACCCCAACAGTAACAATCGGACACCCTACGGACCGGCCGACTGGAACTGGGAGGGCCTCACCGCTTCCGATCAGACCTACCCCACTCTGCTAAAAGAAGCAGGTTATAGAACAATTCATGTTGGTAAGGCGCATTTTGGCAGAGCCGGAAGCGAAGGCGAAGATCCCACCCGCTTAGGTTTTGATGTAAACATTGCCGGTGCTGCTATTGGGCATCCCGGAAGCTACCGCGGCGAAGAGGGTTATGGCTATTTAGGTGGTCAACGCAGCCATGCAGTGCCCAATTTGGAGGAATACCACGGTACTGAAACTTTCTTAACTGATGCTCTGACAATTGAAGCCGGAAAGGCGATTGAAAAAGCAGTAAACGAGCAGCTCCCCTTTTTCCTTAATCTTTCACACTACGCGGTGCATACGCCCTTTCAGCTGGATGAACGCTTTATTGAGAATTATCCCGAGGGAGAAAAGAGCCCACAAGCCCGGGCATACGCCACTTTAATTGAGGGCATGGACAAATCGTTGGGCGATTTAATGCAAAAACTGGAAGCTTTGGGCGTTGCAGAAAATACACTTATCTTCTTTTTGGGTGATAATGGCGGTGATGCACCTTTGGGCGAAGCCGGTGAGCACGGCTCTTCTGCACCCTTTCGGGGAAAAAAAGGTTCCGAGTATGAGGGTGGTTCACGCGCTCCTTTCATTGTCAGCTGGGCAAAACCCAATCCGAATAACAGCTTTCAGAAAAAATATCCGGTAGCTCAAAACTTCGTTCAAACGCAAATAAGTACCGTGATGGACCTCTATCCGAGTATTTTAGCTGTAAGCGAAGTAGAAACACCTCTAAATTATCAGCTTGACGGATCAGACTTAGGGAAATTGCTTCAAGGGAAAAAAGATAGACAGCACCGAGATGATTTTCTTTTACACTTTCCGCACCAGCACCGGGGCAGTTATTTTACCACTTATCGGAAAGGCGACTGGAAAGTGATTTATTACTATAACCCGGATACGGACGGAATCCCAACTTACAAGCTTTATAATTTGAAAAAGGATCCGTATGAAGAGCAGGATTTAAGTTTGATGAAACCAAAGAAACTGAAGAAACTTTGCAAACAGATGATACAACGCCTCGGGGAAGAGAATGCTTTGTATGTTGCAGATAAAAACGAGCAAAGCATCTATCCTGTTGTGCCGGATTAAGCCGATTAAAAGAAATTTAGCTTTATTTACAACTACTCCAATATTTTAGCAAAACTTATATCATAAATAATTATTGTATAGTTAGCTGACTCGATACGCTTATCCGGACGAGGAGTAAATTTTAGGTCATTTTTCATAAACTCCTCTATATTTTCAATTTTATCGATTGGAAAACTATATTTGTTTTTGTAAAAAAATATAATATCCCTCACAACACCTCGTTTATCGAAATGACAATATATCGCTAAGTAATCTTGAAATTTACTCACACCTGAATATGTTTCTAATTTACTCTTAAGTTGTAATCTCGTAAAGTCCACGAGTCTTTGATATTCAGCTTTGTCTAAAATAGCCGCAGGAGGCATAGTGCCACCGCCGGGCAAGGCACACTCACATGATCCCTCAAAATAGCGCTGATTATTATCTATGCGTATATTCCCGGATTGAAAGCTTGTTAGAGTATATTCATTCTTCTTTCCTTTTATAATCTTTTGACTTATTATTTGTGCTCGAGTAGTGGGTACTATTAAAATAAACAATAGTATTAGTTGAAATATTTTTGTTTTCATGGTATCTACCTGCTTTAAAAGCTCTTATTTATATAAAACGCACCACATCACCCAAGCAGGTAGCATGGTGCGTTTGTATATTTTCAATTGATTTTA
>CAYPPC010000219.1:0-5051 GCA_964412435.1 uncultured Paludibacter sp. | reverse complement strand
ATAATAGATTGGAAATCTATTATTGAGCAAGTACCCAGCATGTCAGAAGGTCGGCAGCCATTTTGAGAGTATAAAAGGGTATATAAGGAGCTGTAAAATTACGTAGCATTCAGTATGGAAGTACCGTTTTACGATAAACCATTTAGTTTGCAAACAAATAATTTACCGTATCCACAACGAAGTGGAGGATTACGTCATCGTTGGCAAAATTGGAGACATAGACCAACATTTAATAGAGGATATACAAGGATACCAGATAGTGAAGTACGCGAAATAAACGCAGTTGAAGAAACGTCCTTTAATCAGCCAGAACCTGAAACAAGAATACAAGTTGAACCATTTGACGAAATAATAGATATACCAGAAGCAGTAGGTGAAACTACTGGATTATTAAGTGGAACAGCAGCAGTTGGATCTATTGGAGGAGCAGCTGGTGGTATAGGCAATACCTTAGGAACCGCTGGAGTTGGTGCTACAGTTGCATTAGGAGGAACAGCTTTAGCAGTTGGTGGCAAAGCATTATATGATAGAATTTCTGAAAAAGGTGCTGTGTTGCCCAATAGTGAATTTATTGGCCCTGGTAATCCTATTCATATCGGTGCGGCGAAGAATCCTAGCGAACAAGCGGCAAAAGAACACGACGTTAATTACTCAAATTTAATTGAGTACGCTAAAAATAACGAAATAAGTCAGAAAGACTTTAGTGAAAGAGTACATCAATTTGATCAATCAGCTATCGACGAATTTGAGAACGATTGGAAGGAAACTGGCAATTGGCACGCATTTGCTGGAAAATACGGATTGAAAGTCAAACAAGCAGTTGAAAAACTCTACGGACAAGCAATATACCCGAGTCATACAGGTAAATATAATATTTATTAATGTTGTTTTATTGCGACACCATGTATATCTTCTAATAGGTCTCATTGTGTCGTTTTAGGTAATGCCTAGAACTAGACCATTGGGACCTCCGCCTGACGAACGTCCTAATTGGGATAGTTTAAATGAAGGCCAACGAAGATATGCATGGGAACAATATAACCTTGCCAAAGTTCGAAGAGGGATACCAATTGATCATCCCATTCCAGGTACATCGAACGCAGAGCCTGCCGAACCTAATCAGGAAGAACAAGATTACATCGACGAATTCGACGTTTCGTTGTTGGATAATAACGCACCACAAGAAAATCAAGAAGAAGCATCGTTGGACGAGATACTTGATGAGCCCGTTGATCCAGTTGCTCACCAGAATATTATAAACGATCTACAGAATATGTCTAATGGACAAACACCAATGCAAGTCGACCAAGTCGCAAGCACATCAGGAGACCAGAATAGAGGCCAAAAGAGACCCCGCACAGAAGGCACTAGCACTAGAGGCAAGTCCCTCCCGGGGACAGCCGGTGGTATGGGAGGAGGCGGTATGGAACAAGCAGTGGAACCGATACCCAGGCCAATGTATAGTTCACATACGCAAATAAGGCATTTTAAGAAGGTTCATCGTATACTTACTTTTGGACTGGCATACAAACCTATTGCAGTACCACGAGATGGACCCCCAGCTTATTCAGATGTGTACATGATGACATCTTTAGCTCATATTCCATGGGAATATCCATTCATGTACTTGAATCCTTCAGAATTTGAATTGTTGCCAGCCGGTTCAAGAGTTAAACATGTATCATGCAGAGTTAAAGCTGAGAATGTTAGAATTGCATTCCCAACTAATGCTTCAGAAACTAACTTGGCAACTTTGAATCAAAATAAATTCTTACGTGTTGGAATTAATCTCAACCAAAAGATTCAGTCTGTTAACGTTCAACCTGGAGGATTTGCAACAACTCAACCTATGATCGCTACTACTGTTACAGAGTTTAATGAAAACAGTTACCAGAATTGGATTGATAACTTTTACGGAGTGCCTAACAATGATGCAGATGCCCCTGACAGATTTACACATAATACACCAAGACATCAATTCGGTATACCATGGGTAGCTCAATATTATTGCTGTCCAGTTTCACAAACTAATGATCCTACATTATCTGGATGGGAAGATTTTCAATCTCAATTGGAAGAAATCAAAGTTGACGGACCAAGTGGATATATAGCAGAGATGGATTATTCTCCTGCTTTGGGTTTACTAAAAGCCCCAATACAAGGAATATGGACCGGATTACCCAGTACAGCGACTCCAGAAACTGCACGTACTATACCTGTTAACACTGGAGCTGGAAATACACAACATCGGCGATTGGAAACAACTATAACGAATTCATTGAATGTTGGCGTTACTGAAGTTGCTGTTAACTATAATAGACAACCAACTGCTGCTAACTTTACTATGTTAGTTCCAATTGAAAAGAACCAACGCATGGTGTCCGGAATTACACCAGAATTCTTTGCTAAGACTCAACCGACTCTACATGTTGGAGTTATGCCTGTACCAGCACTTACTACAAAAGCAATAGATAATGTAACAAACAACAACTCTTTTACTGATGCCCAAGCATACTTTGAAGTTACATGTGAAATGCAAGTAGAATGTTCTTTCCCAACCAGAAGAGCTCTTGCAACAATTGCCAATACAAGGATGTCTAATGCGTGCTATCAAAAAGCTGGAGCAGGAGAAACTGGTTATCAAGCCTCTATGGCATATGGATTGTTTCAAAGTTCTTAATTATATTATATATTATATGAAATAAAAAACTTTTTTGCCCAATAATATTTTGTTTTATTTATCCCAAAGATACATTATATAATTCATACAAATCAAATAAAGCTAAAGGATAAGGTTTTTTCTTACTGCTAGCAAGTAATGGAGCTGATTTCCATCTCATAGTATGAAGACGTACATTTCTGAAGTGAGGGTCTCCACAGATGTCTAAGTCAAAGTTAGATATTAAACAAGCTGGTGTTCTCTTGAATATTTTATCTCCTTGATATTTAACTCGAATGTTGAATGCTGTTCCTTCACAAAATTTCTTAAAGTCTTCTTTAGCTCCTTCTTCCATAGATATTTCATTGCCCATTACTAGTCTTCTATTGTAGCAATCTTGTAGAGCAAATTGATTAGTTTTATTATTTACTCTTCCAATATGTCCTACGTTCATAGCAATAGCAGCAATTGCATCCCAGAAGTAGTTTTTTCCAGAGTTAGGTGGTCCAATGATTGCAATAGCATTGATCTTGGGATTAAGTTCATATTGTTTTACTCCTTCCTCATTAATAGATGCAAGTGACCATCCAAGGCGATTAAACCAAGTTTTTATATTACCTAACAATTCTCTTACTCTATCCTCGTCTCCATTACATTGAAATTTTAAAAGTTCATTAAGATAATCGGCAGATGTTTCTCGGTCATGATAATAGTTAAATGGATTAATAGAATTTGCATAAAATATAGGCAATTTGCCTTCGTAATAATTTTTAAAGTCCAATAGAGTTTTCCGATTAACATTTAACATGGCCAAGTGACAAGCAGCTTCATACATTTTAGTATTTTTAGGATCATGGAATTCAAGACGATAATCTGGACTATCTGATGGTATTAAATCTTTGAGTTCAGTTGGTGGTATGCAAGCATACTTATCTAATAATATTTGAATCGTTTTGGTGATTCTTTCAAACTTCCCCCTTTTTTCCGGAGGGCCTCCTGCGCTTCGAGAAACACGTTTTCTATTTTCTTCATTATCGAAGAGTTCTCGTTCACTGTTATGTCCAGTTCCTTCAGTTTCCCTTGCCAATATTGATCGGGACAGCGCTTGCACGTTTCCCCATCGTATAATTTCACCGTCAGACGGAGATCCTTGTACTCTTCCTCCAATCCAAATTTGCGATCTGCTTTCCCGTTTCTGCACAATGAAGTATAAGAATACATTCTGCCAGTCGATCTCGTCGAGTTCCCGTATGAATCGGAGTCTCCGCATAGGTTCTCGAACTGGTCTTCGAAAGTCTTGCGTTTTCGTGAATCGACAGCGACAGGTTCCTCCACTGAATGGGCAATCGTGGATTGTGTGGATGTGGTCTCCTTCGTCAACCCAGATGAACAGTCCGCCAGGGTAATCGGGTCCGCATTTAGTAAACCATTCGATAAGTCGACGACGCTGTCCAACATCTCTGATGAGAACGACTTCTGATAAGTACCGGCGAGTAGTTTGGAAGCTTTGTCGCGCAATTGCTCTGGAGTAGCGACCGACCACTTCTTGAAGTTCGTCATCCACAATTTTATAATCTTCTGCATACTTTCGTTGAATGTATCGAAGTCTGAGAGGTAGCTCGAACTCTGATCCTCCAGAGAAGTGCGGACATTCATCATTAACAGCTTCCAAAACATTGGATGTTCTAGAGCTTGAACTCCCTGTTGGTTGTTGACTTCTAGATTCTTCTCCGTCCATGTTTCCCAAATACTCTTCAAGTATTGCTGCAATGTCGTGATTACTTGGTCCGTCATTTTGCATTAGTCTGTAAAGAGACGACGACAAATTTTTTTATATGGATATTCGTCCATTTCTATTTCATCTTGAAGCTTTACTGTAATCATCGCTCTTGGTATTGAATTTTTACTTTGCCAACCATAAGGACGTTTAGATTGGATCTGACCATGTCTCTTTTTTTCCCATTCAATAATTTCACGAAGATTATTCATTGTGTATAATATTCCACCATATCTCGATTTGGTATCACAGTGGAACACAATATCATTTATTGATTTTGAGACTTTACACAAATGAAGACCAAGTTCAGGATCCCAATTTTTACGTCCATTAATCCAGGCTGCCAGAGCAAAATGTTGTAACGAACAAGGCGATGGTTTATACAAAACTTCTTCACACTTTATATTCATCTTACTTGATTTTTTCACGATGTTAACACTTCAACGTCTGAATAAAGACTGATGCTCTCCATACAAAATACATTTCTTATATACCAATCGGCCGACCTTCTGACATGCTGGGTACTTGCTCAATAATAGATTTCCAATCTATTATTATTCTCCAACGACGACTACGTCATAACCTTGAACCTGCATGAACTTGTTTATTTCAATC
>CAYPPC010000218.1:0-5183 GCA_964412435.1 uncultured Paludibacter sp. | reverse complement strand
CCCCCTGCGTGACAGGCAGGTATTCTAACCAACTGAACTACCACACCAACTTTGTGCTTCAAAAGAACCTCCGTTCTCAATTGCGATGCAAAGATACTGCAAATTTCCATATAAACAATAGTTTTGAGAGAAAATGATGCGATTTTTTGAAAAAAAATGTCAAAAGCGCTTTCTGGGGCTTCTGGGCGCTGTTTGAAAAAGATTTGCATATAAAAAATAAAAAACATACTTTTGTTAACTAAGATCCTTATCACAAATTGTTGCTTAGAGGGTCTTTGAGGCTGATAAATTTAAAATATATAATAAATAATATCATGGAAGTAACAAGATTGTATGATATCCTGGATCATTATCTGGAGAAGTACCCTAATCAGGATGCCGCGCTGGCGTCGAAGGTGAAAGGGAAGTGGAATAAAATCAGCATACAGGATTATGTTGAAAAAACTAACCTGATCAGCTACGGACTTATGTCTTTAGGCGTGAAAAAGGGTGATCGGGTAGGACTGGTAAGCGGAAACCGTCCAGAATGGAATATGATTGACTTTGCTATTATGCAGATTGGAGCCGTTTCGGTGCCCATCTACCCAACCATCAGTAGGGAAGATTATCAGCATATTCTCAACCATGCTGAGATGAAGGTGATTTTTATCGACGGAAAAGATCTGAGAAGCAAACTGGAGCCTATCCTCCCGGAGATTAAAGGATTGGAGGCTATCTATACCTTTGACGATGAGGGATCACAGTATAAAGTATTAGACAGCCTGGTTGAAGAGGGTAAAAAAAATCAACAGCCCGATAAGCTGAAAGAGCTGAAAGCTTCCGTGAAGCCGGAGGAGCTGGCTACGATTATCTACACCTCAGGTACCACCGGTGTGCAGAAGGGGGTGATGCTTTCGCACTCTAATATTGTGAGTCAGGTGCAAAATCTGAAACATATCCCGGCTGAATGGAGCAATATTGCTTTTAGCTTCCTGCCACTTTGCCACGCATACGAACGAATGCTGGTTTATCTCTATCAGTATTTAGGTATGTCTGTATATTATGCAGAAAACCTGGGCACAATAGCCTCCAATATTAAAGAGGTGAACCCGACCATGATGAGCTCCGTACCTCGGGTGATGGAGAAAATCTACGATAAGCTCTATGCCACCGGAAAAACTCTGCCGGCGCCGCAAAGAGCACTCTACTACTGGGCATTCAATCTGGCTACCAAATATCAGCTTCGTGGACGCTCGGCCTGGTACAATGCCCAGCTGAAGCTGGCGGATAAGCTGATTTTCTCAAAGTGGCGTGCCGGCATTGGCGGTAATTTCGATATTGTGGTGTCCGGCGGTTCTGCTATTCAGCCACACATTGCATCTTTCTTCTCAGCAATTGGCCTTCCGGTGTTTGAGGGATATGGACTGAGCGAAACTTCGCCTGTGATTGCAGTGAGCCAGCGGGGTGAGCATGGACGCAAGTTCGGCACCGTAGGACCACCCCTTCCCGGCGTGGAGGTGAAATTAGGTGAGCGCAATGAAATTATCTGTCGCGGTCATAATGTGATGATGGGTTACTACAAAGATCCTGAGCTGACTGCTGAAGTGATTGATGAGGAGGGCTGGTTCCATACCGGTGACACAGGTGAGTTTACGCCTGAAGGTCAGCTGAGAATTACCGGCCGTTTGAAAAATATATTTAAAACCTCCTTCGGTAAATATGTGAACCCGGAAATGATTGAAGCGAAATTTACGGAGTCACCATTCTTTGAGAATATGATGGTGGTGGGTGAAAATCAGCAGTTCGCTGCAGCGCTTATTGTTCCCGATTTTGCCTACCTCAAAGGGTGGTGCGACTCTAAAGGCATTGATGCAAAAGGCAATGAAGCGATGCTGAATCATCCCGATGTGAAGAGCCGCCTCGACCGGGAGGTGAAAAAGTATAATGAGTTCTTTGGTGACTACGAGCAGGTGCGCCGATACCTCTTCCTGAATGCCGACTGGCAGCCGACCAACGGCTTCCTTTCACCCACTCTGAAAGTGAAACGCAACGTGGTTGAAGAGGTGTATAAGGATGAGATAGTCAAATTCTTTGCTTAAAAACAGGCGAAAAATAACCCCCAAAGAGGTCAGCCGGCAAACACGCAGGCTGACCTCTTTGTATCAAGGCCGGTGAAGCCGCGCGATTGTAAAAATGAGTAAAAACAGCAGTTTTTCTGTGTTTTACCCTGCGTTAAACAAACATAAGTTCTTGATTTTTCTTGCATAAGTCAGAATTTTTTTTTATATCTTTGCAAACAATTATAGAAAACGGATGAATGAGATTTGATTATGAAAGAGAAATTTAGTAAAAAAGTATTATTTATTTCACAGGAAATTTTTCCCTATTTACCCGAGTCGGAAATAGCTAACAAGAGTAGATTTCTGCCGCAGGCAGTTCAGGAAAAAGGAGGAGAAACCAGAACCTTTATGCCAAAATATGGTTCTGTAAATGAGCGGAGAAATCAGCTGCATGAGGTGATCAGGCTGTCGGGTATGAATTTGATTATCAATGATACCGACCATCCGCTGATTATTAAAGTTGCTTCGATTCAGGCTGCCAGACTGCAGATCTATTTTATCGACAACGAGGATTACTTCAAAAGAAAATTTACCATTGCAGATGATAAAGGTGAGGAGTTTGCAGACAATGACGAGCGCACTATTTTTTATATTCGCGGGGTGCTTGAAACGGTTAAGAAACTTCGCTGGACGCCCGATATCGTTCATTGCCACGGCTGGATGACATCACTGGCGCCGCTTTATATCAAAAAGGCATTTAATGATGACCCTTTCTTCAAAGACTCTAAAGTGGTTTATTCGCTCTTCGATGATGCGTTTAAGAAACCATTTAACGACTCTTACGCTGATAACCTGCTGCTTGACGGTATCACTAAAGAAGATTTGACTTCATTAAACGGCAAAACTATCGACTACGAAGCTGTTTCTAAGCTGGCCATTGATTTCTCCGACGGAGTGATTCAGTCAGAAGAGAATGTGATGCCTTCGCTGGTGGATTATACGAAAGAGAAGAATGTGAAGTTCCTGCCTTTCGTAGGGTCTGAGGATTATGCCGAAGCCTATATTGAGTTTTACGAATCGCTTTAAGCGGAAACAAAACCAAGTATAATTAATTAAGAACTGAGAACTAAAAAAAATGAAACAGCTGTTTGAGCTGCGGCTCAGATAAATGCTTCATCTGTCAATAAAAACAGTATATCACCAGATGAGATTTAGATTCATTTTCCCTGCCATAGCTGCCTTAGCCCTGATTTTTACAGCCTGTGACGGCTCTTCAGACAACTTAGGCAAAGAGATTCAACCTGTTGACGACCGCATTATCCTGGAGACCGATACCTTTCATCTCCAGACAGAAACTGTGCCCGTAGGTCGTATTGTTTCGAAACCGGACTCCCTTTTGCTGGGTACTTATGTAGATGATTTCCTCGGTATCACCCGGGGCGATTTTCTGACGCAATTTGCTGTGCCCACCGAAGATTTTACCTATCTGGAGCCATCGGTTGCGGTGACTAAACCCGACTCTGTAGAGTTGAATATCCACTTTAACTCCTATTTCGGAGTGGCTACATCGCCTATTGAGGTGAGTGTGTATGAGTTGAAAAAAGGTCTTGACAGCAAGGAGGCCTACTTCACCGACCTGGATCCGCAGGAATATGTTGATTTCAGTAAGAAGATCAACGCTGCTCCCGAGCTGCTCACTATTCGTGACGGTATCACCGGTGAGGTGCAAAGTAAGTTGAGAGTAATGCTGTCGGAAGAGTTTATGCATCGTTTTTACACCACCGACCCGGCGAAATACAAAACACAGGAGGCTTTCCTGGAGTTTTTCAAAGGTTTGTATGTGACTACCAATTTCGGCAGCTCGGCTATGATTAATATTGCCGGACTATCTATTACGCTGCATTACCACTATATTTACAACAATGACCCCACACAGGCTAAAATTAAATCTTATCAAAGATATGCGGCCAACAGTGAAGTGGTGCGTGTAAATCGTATTCAGCACCCATATCGTACGCTGCAGATTACGCCTGATGATGAGTACAACTATTTGGTTTCACCCTCAAACTATCACGCTAAAGTGAGAATACCAATCGGACGCATGCGCGACCGAATTTCGGTGGGTGATAAAAGACTGGATATTAACAGTGCTACCATTCGGGTGGATCTTCAGGATCGTAAAGATTGGGGAATTGGCTCAATCATTCCTTTTGTGCAGAATGTACTTCTGATACGGGAGAGTGAGCTGGATAACTTCTTTAAGGAGTACTCCGTGCCGTCAGATACGGTGGCCTTTTTGGCTTCGCTGGCTCAGGAGAATATCACGGCTACCACTTACAAGTATTCCTACAGAATTGGTAATATGTCTAACTTTGTGAAGCATGAACTGAAAAAAGAGAGCACTGACGAATATATCGATATGGTGCTGGTGCCGGTGACTGTGAAGCAGAGTACGTCGCAATCGGGTCAGACTGTGCTCACCGGTGTGGTGCAGTCATCCAATATGCAGGCAGCATCCATTTTTAGCGGTAAGCACAAAGAGCGACCGATACGAATGGAGGTGATTTACAGCGGTTTTTAAGTTAATACTTGAACATCATACATAAAAAATAGCGGTTGTCCCTGTGGGGCAACCGCTATTTTTATATAGTAGTATATGGATTTTATTTTTGACGCATAAATACATTGATCGGGGTTCCGGTAAACTCCCAGTGGCTGCGGATTTTGTTTTCCAGAAAACGGCGGTATGGCTCTTTGACATATTGCGGCAGATTGGCAAAAAAGACAAAGCTCGGGATGTAAGTATTGGGCAGCTGCGTGATATATTTAATCTTGATATATTTCCCTTTGATAGCGGGTGGGGGATAGTTCTCGATTTCGGGCAGCAGCACTTCGTTCAGTTTGGCAGTTGCTATTTTGCGTTTTTTATTCTCATAAACCATCTTAGCCATATCCATCACCTTCAAAATACGCTGCTTGTTGGGCACCGAAGTAAAGATGATCGGGAAATCGGTAAAGGGTGCAAAGCGCTCTCTGATCGACTTTTCAAGAATCTTGATGTCGTTCGGACCTTTGTTTTCAATCAGGTCCCATTTGTTGACCACAACCACCAGCCCCTTTTTGTTTTTCTGAATCAGTGAGAAG
>CAYPPC010000217.1:0-5204 GCA_964412435.1 uncultured Paludibacter sp. | reverse complement strand
TGGGTTATGATGTCAGTGCACGGCTTTATTATGTTACTTTGGGTAAAGTGGTGGAAATTTAGGGGGGGGGAATACTCAATAATAATATATTTATAAATACTTTTATGCGCTATCTAAAAAAGGTGCCTTTAATCTACTGTTTACGTTATCATTAGTAAAGCTTTTATTTTTTATGATTTAATACAGTAATGTTGTGATTTTTTATTAATGAATGCTTATATTTGTGGGGTGTGAATAATATATTACCAGTTAAAACAATATAGCAGCAAATAAAACTATGATAAAGGTCAGAATTTCAGGGTTTTTAAAAAACACAACCCAAATTATTGGAATTTTAGCTGGTATTGCAGCTATTCTTACACTAATTTTTAATGTGCTTCCTAAAGAAGATAATTCGATAAACTTATCGGGGCATTGGGAAATGACTTTTAATGTCGAAAAGAGTTCTTTGGGCACTTATGAAAATGGAAATTTTGAGTATAAATACAAAATAAGTGTTATCCAAAGAGGCTCTGATATAGAAGGAAGTGGAGAAAAATTCTGGGAAAAGATTAACGGAGTTGAAACATTTTACACTCGTAATCAAAAGACACCGATTGAAATTAAAGGGACAATTAGAAATAGAGTTTTGACAGCAACTATCATTGAAGAGGGAGCGTTACGAAAAACCACAGGATACATTGAGTTTAATATAAAAAAAGGTAACACAGATAGAATGCAGGGAAAGTTTAATACAACAGCGGCAAACTCTTCAGGAACTTCAATACTAGAAAAATTATGATTAAAAGTGCCTACTCAAAACAGCCAGATCGGTGTCAGGCGAGTCGATCGCGATCTTTCGACACTTATTCGTAGGTTTTAGCTTTGTCGCTCGTTCAATATCTTAGTTGAAAAATCCCACCACTTCCCCAAGTTGCCAAACCATTTTCCCGCCCCATCCCCACTTCCTCAAAAATTTTATTCACGCATTATTTTGTTATTTAAAAATTAATTCGTACTTTTGCACTCCAAATTCAGCGTAATCTCTGACAGAACACAAAGGGGTCTGGTTATATTACGCATAGTATCAACTTTAACACATTTCAAATCATGGACTTAATCAAAGTTGCAGAACAAGCATTTGACCACGAAACAAACCATCCTGCGTTCAAAAGTGGTGACACAGTTACTGTAGGTTACCGTATTCGTGAGGGTAACAAAGAGCGTATTCAGGAGTTTAGAGGTGACGTAATCAAAATCGTTGGTCATCAAAACAAAAAACGTTTTACTGTTCGTAAAATGTCTGGTAATATTGGTGTTGAGCGTATTTTCCCGCTGGACTCACCTTTTATCGATTCAATTACTATCAATAAAAGAGGTAAAGTTCGCCGCGCGAAACTGTACTACCTGCGTGAACGTACCGGTAAAAAAGCACGTATCAAAGAGAGACGTTTTTCATAACATCCTCCAAAAGATATTACAAGAGAGCCTTCCAAATTGGAAGGCTCTTTTTTTATATAGATCTAACGTCTGCTATGACTGTTTGCAAAGCCGGTTTAGTAACTCAGACTTACTTTTCAAACATATCATCGGTTATAGTTACTGTATAATCACTCCACCAGTAAAGCTGACCAAAGAGTTTACCCGATACAGCTCTGTGAGTATCTACCTCCCAAAAAGGGTTTTTACCATCATAAAGATTCTTTTTCAATCGTATAGTATCACCCTCTTCAAGATAATAAATTTTGAAATTAAGAAAATACTCGTAATATTCAGCATCTGTTAAGGGCTGATATCTCCCATTAATATCCGTGGAGATTGAACAGTATATTGAATTTTCATCATCTCCCGCGAAAATCTCATTATAAAGAGAATCCGTAAATATGCACCCATAGATATCCTCCGCGTTTCCACTAATCCGCAGATTCCTGCCTGTATGGTTTACGAACATATTGTACACCGTAACCACATCAAGCACATCTTCACGGCATGAGGTCATTACAAGCAACAGGCTTGCAATGATAAAAACATATTTCCTAAATGTATTCATAGCTAAAATGTATTATAAGATTAACGAAGTCATCCCGATTCTTAATTGTATGCTGTTTTTTGAATATTAATAGAATTAACCAAAGTAAGTTTATTTGTACAACACTCAAAATTCTAACAATTTGCTACTCCACTCCTCCATTTCACACCAAACCGAAACCTGCACGGCAAATATAATTAAATTTCTTGAAAAATAATGCAATAGCTCATTTTGGACAAAAAATAAACTCTAAACTCATTAAATTACAATTCTCACCCCCACACTGTAAGATTACCGCATATTTTTTCTAACTTTGTAGCTTAGTTATTTTAAACGCTCGTTAAATATGAAAATAATACACCAGGTAGGTGAATACTGGCTGCTGATGCGTAAGGTTTTTGTAAAACCGGATCGCTCCAAAATGTTCTGGCGGCAATTCCCCAAAGAGGTTGACAAGCTGGGAATGGAGTCTCTGCCTATCGTAATCATAATATCGATCTTTATTGGCGCTATTATGACCATACAGACCAAACTCAACACTGAAAACCCTTTACTGCCAACCTACAGCACCGGTTTAGTTACACGCGATACGCTCCTGCTGGAGTTTTCTTCCACCATCATGTGTCTGATTCTGGCCGGTAAAGTGGGTTCCAATATTGCGTCTGAAATTGGCACTATGCGCATCACCGAACAGATTGATGCCATGGAGATTATGGGGGTCAATTCAGCCAACTACCTGATTTTACCGAAAGTAACCGCTTTTGTTGTGATGATGCCTTTCCTGGTTATCTTCAGTATGGCCGTAGGTCTCTTTGGCGGTTATCTGGTGGGTATGTTTTCCGATATAATAACTGTGGCCGATTATGTGCTGGGAATTCAGTACGCCTTTATCCCCTACTACATCTTCTACTCAGTCATTAAATCGCTGATATTTGCCTTTATCATCTCTTCGGTAGCCTCCTATTACGGATATTATGCCTACGGCGGCGCACTGGATGTTGGTAAAGCAAGTACCAGCGCCGTGGTGAACAGTTCCATTCTGATCCTTTTCTTTAACATTCTGATTACTAATATAATGCTGACTTAAAATGATTGTTGTAAAAGAAGTAAATAAATCATTCGATAATAACCAGGTGCTTTTCGATATCTCCGGTGAGTTTGACAAAGGAAAGTGCAATATGATTATCGGAGCCAGCGGTTCAGGTAAAACAGTTTTGATGAAAAGCATTATCGGGCTGCACCGCATCGACAGCGGACGCATCGAGTATGACAGTCGCAACCTGCCGGATATGCGGATGCGCGAAATTCGTGAGCTGCGCAAAGAGGTGGGAATGCTTTTTCAGGGATCCGCACTCTTCGACTCACTCTCAGTATTGCAGAATGTGATGTTTCCACTCGAAATGTTTTCGGGCAACACCAAAATTGAGATGGAGAAAAGGGCTAAATTTTGCCTGGAGAGAGTAGATCTGACCGAAAAATCATTCAACCTGCTCCCTTCAGAAATCAGCGGCGGTATGCAGAAACGGGTGGCCATTGCGCGCGCCATTGCTCTCAACCCGCTCTACCTTTTTTGCGACGAACCCAACTCGGGTCTCGATCCGCAAACTTCGCTGGTGATTGACCGGCTGATTCAGGAGATTACACAGGAGTATAACATGACCACCATCATCAACTCACACGATATGAACTCTGTGATGGAAATTGGTGACCATATTATTTTTATTGACAAGGGGCACAAAGCCTGGGAGGGGAATAACAAGATGATTTTTAACTCGGACAATCCCTCTCTCAATGAATTTGTGTTTGCTTCCGAACTTTTCAAAAATGTTAAAAAGGCGCATCTCGCCAAATAAACGACAGGCCTGCCGGCTGAATCAAACTGCTGCCGGCGCTCACTGTTTCATCAGAATATGAAAATTATCTCATACAACTTAAACGGCATACGGGCAGCCATGAACAAAGGGCTGGCAGATTGGCTGGCGCAGGAGTATCCCGATGTGCTCTGTCTGCAGGAAACCAAAGCTCAGCCCGAGCAGATCGATATTAAACCATTCGCGGAGCTGGGTTATTTTTCCTATTTTCACTCTGCAGAAAAGAAAGGTTACAGCGGTGTGGGGATTTGTTCCAAAACGGCTCCTGACAATATAGTGAAAGGCATGGGTGTTCCCGAATATGATGCCGAAGGTCGCGTTATACGAGCTGATTTTGGAGATTTAAGCATTGTCTGTGTCTATATTCCCTCCGGTTCCTCAGGTGATGCGAGGCAGGATATCAAAATGGAGTTTCTGGAGAAATTTGCACAGTTTATTGATGAACTGAGAGCAAGCAGACCTAATCTGGTGGTTTGCGGCGACTATAACATTTGTCATAAGCCGATCGACATTCACCACCCAGAGCGTCACAAAGGGGTTTCCGGCTTCCTGCCCGAAGAGCGGGAGTGGCTCGACCGGTATGAAGCCTCCGGTATGGTGGACAGCTTCCGGGAGTTTGAAAAAGAGGGAGAACACTACAGCTGGTGGAGCTACCGCTCTGCAGCCCGGGATCGCAATTTAGGATGGCGCATTGATTATCATTGGGTTAGTGAACCGCTCAAATCAAAATTAAAATCGGCATCCATTTTGTCGGATGTTTACCATTCAGACCATTGTCCGATAGCACTCGAAATAAACATGCCTGCAGGATAAAGTTTTCTACGACTGAATAACATCATCCAAAAAAATGCTCTGAATTAACAATTATATTTGTAAAAATAGATAAATATAAGCCGATTCAATCGCTTAGTGCAAATAGTTTTTTAACTTTGCATTCATTTTTGAAAATAAAATACTAGAACTATATAAATGAAGACCCAACGAATCAAACAATTTGTTTTTATTGCAATAACAGGATTACTTTTTTTCTGGAGCTGCGGACCGCGTCAGCAACTGGCCAACCCTTCTGAAGATGCCCGGGTTTTAAGAGTTGTTATTCAGCAAAACGACAGCTCCCCCAATGCAGCCCTTGCAGATTTCACCATTAACCATGATGACAGCATCATCTTTAATGTGGACTCACTACCCTACGGCACACGGGTTGACAGCTTATATATCAACTTTACATTTGCCAGTTCGTCAGGATTTATCATTAACGACACCGTGCCCGAATCACCTGCCTATAATTTTGGCATGTCCAGCGGAACCAGCGGAACCACCTCTAA
>CAYPPC010000216.1:0-5210 GCA_964412435.1 uncultured Paludibacter sp. | reverse complement strand
TCTACAGCGGCGGCTTTTTTGTTTACTTTTTCAGCTGCAGGAAAAAGTAAAAGCCCGTCCGGCTAGAGGACAGCGTAGATGAATTTATAGAACACGGATAAAACGGATGCAGGCAACACGGATTTGAACGGATCTTTTTAAATCTGCTTATTTACCTGTTGCCGCTTATTACTGGTCAGACGAACTTGGAGTCGTCAGACCAGGATAGCAGAATCTGTATTTATTTGCAGGATCAGCGGGTGATAAAAATAAACTTCCCGCTACCTTCAGGAGATCCCTCTCTCGCCTGTGGCGAGACAGGATTACTAAGTTTAATCACCGCCGTAATGCAATGCTTGCTTTGTGAAAAGATTTGACGGCGGTCTATGAACTCAATGCGTCTGTCATCCCGAGACCCAACCAATCTTTCAATTGGGATAAAGAGGAGATGACAGGCGTCTTTTAAGCAGGTTAATTAAAATGCTCACTTGCACTTTATTTCTCTTAAATTAGCTGTGCACTATATCCCTACGGGATGACAAGAGACAAAGGTTCTAAGCTTCCGTCGACAAAAATTATCTCCCTTACAGAGATAGCAAATCGACGGTGAGAAAGCTTTCCATAATGTAATATTTAGTTTTATTGGTATTTTCCCCGCCCGTCGTAATTCACATTTCATATTTGTAATACTCTTTACCGACGGGCTTGATAAAAAAATACTATATTTGTCACCTCGTAGAGGTATAGTGCGTCATAAAAAACGTTGCACTACTTGGCGGAAAGCTTCCATTTTTAGAAAACCTCAGCGTTGATTATCACTACTTTATAAAAATCTGTTATTGGTACGAAGGAGGGATCCCATTTAACGTTGCGGGATGTTCAGACGCGATGTAGTTGTAAAAAAACATCACCCCGTGCGGTAGATTAGCTTTAGTGGTTTTGTTGAGAGAACTTTACCAAAGTCTGAAACTTTGGCAAAGTAAGAGCTTTAATCAGACTTTTACGCAAGGACAAATCAATACCTTGTGGTCTGTAAGATAAGTCGTATAAGGCAATCATTCGTAAAAACCTTCAAATACAGGCATTATCTCATTGTCTTATTTTCACATTAGCTCATTCTCACATTCTCACGTTTTCCGCAAAAGCCCCCCACCCCAACTTATTTAAAAAGAGAAACGCTTTCTCATTTTAGTGAGAAAGCGTTTCTCTTTTTAAACCTTTTGTGTTACAATCAACATAGAGGGACTGGTTGCCCAAATATCCCACCCCGGTCAAAGGGTCAGCTACACTCATGTTGATACGCATCCAAAATTACCGATTCCACGGTTAGATCATTGAAACATTACTGTTACTCTTTCCGTAGTTTTCCAGTATAACTGTAGTCGTATAATAGCACGCCCAGCCAGCCAAAAATCCAATCCTTCTTACATTCAGACTTGACCCGACTTACTAGAAATAAAAAAAAATGCGGGTAGCTCGCTTTAGTTTTCCGTACTGAAAATACACGGCCTGGTCAAGGCATTGCGCTACAAATAAACTTATCAGGTTTACATTGCAATAATAACTGTTTTTTTACAAAAAAGCAAATTTCAAGCTGGAATAATGCGTTAATTTTCTCTAAAACCAACAGAAATATCCGGCCTGCCTACAGCTCAAATTTTGAGTCTGAAGATTTCACTATTTTCACCAGCTCATCGAAAGAGAGACCGCTGTTGGCCTGCGATCGGCTGATCTCTTTTTTGGCTCCCAGCCAGTTAAAAGTTTTCCCTTTGAACCAGCGGGTACGCTGATTGGTAAGCTTCACTTTGGTACCCACCGCAATCACCTCCTCTTCATTGATAAACTTGTGGCTGGTCACCATATCATCCTCATTGATACCTGTACGCAATAAGGAGGTATTGGGTCTTACTGTTACAAAGTCCTCCTTCACATAGAGCGGCATGGTGGAGCGTTGCAGCCTGATTTCCCGAATGGCATTGGCTTTACCTGCCTTAATTTTCACCGGCGTGAAGGGAATCCAGTTAAGCGGCACCGTATTCTGGAAAAGGTAAGCATAGTCTGCCTCCAGCTCTTCAAAGTTTTCAAACTTAGGATTGAGCGTCTGAAGCTCCTCCATCACATCAGCGGCGAAACTGTTTCCGTCGATACTTGTTCCGCAGCCGTCATTGATAACAGTCTCCACTCCCCAAACCATATTGGACATCTCATCCCGCAGGAATTGCACCTCCTCAACCGGATTACTCTCCATCACTCGCGGCGCCGATGGCGGATAAACCAGGCGCCCGTCGGTGGTAAAGTCAGCTTTCTGGTAGGCGTTTTTTCCGGCAACGGTAAACATCTCCCATTTCCCGGAGTAGCGGGCATCTTTGGAGGTGCTATCACCCACCGGACGGTCCACATAGTAGCGGGTGCCAAACACATCTGTTACGATGATGCCGGTAACCTTAGAGATCATCCCGGCATTCAGCTCCATCGGAGTGAGCAGCCAGTCGTTGCTATACATGGTAACATACTGCAACACCATGGCATTGGCCAAATCTTCTGTGTCCAGATCGGCATTGCCCATATAGACTTTCCTATCTTCGAAAGCCCAGAGGCGTTTATCGGGAGCACCTGCAAACTCAGCCATTGTGGGTATAAAGGTAAAGAACTTCTCTTTCTCCTTTTCATTTGTACGCACAGGCGCTTTCGCGCGTTCATCCCGCTCCTCAGTATCGAATGAGTACCAGGAAAGCCGGCCTGAATCGTAACCTTCACCGGAATAATCAATATTCTCTTCACCGGTTGCCGAGATGCTGAAGTCGTAAGACATCTTATCCTCTTTCCAGAATCTGTTCTTTTTGTTGGGCTGATAAGCTGCAGTGAACCAATCGATATAGCTCGTCCTGATTTTCAGAAACTCTGCATGTTCACTTTCCGACAGAAAGTCGGATAAAACAGCCTCTCCGGTTTTCCTGGCCGTCAGATCCACAAAGAGCTGATGCCCGTCGAAAGAGCGCCGGGCAAAAGCCGCCAAAAAGGGTTCCATACCCGGATTATGCCGCTTTTTAATCTCCAACATACACTCCCGGGCAGATTTGGAAGACTCTTTCAGATCCGTCGTTCTGTCAGGAAACTCTTCCAGCGGATATTTCCCAATCAGGTGATCTATAATTTTCCCGGTCTGCTCTTTTAGCGGACTATGCTCTATTAACTTTTTCAGATAATAAGCTGAATCTACCCTGACAGCATTGGTAATCGGTTCGTTCATCTTCTCCACATGATACTCAATCACATCATCTTTGCTGTAATTCTCACTTTGCAGGATATTACCGAGTTTTCCGATTTCGTCATGTTCGATTTTTATCTTGGCCCAGATAGCAGATCCGCAATCATCGCCATTAAACTCCCCAAACTGCCACTGTCGGGTAAGCATCCACAAGGGGTCGTGCACTCCGAATGAGAGTGCCGTTTTAGAGTCGGTTTTTCTGGCTCTGGTCTCTAACCGATGGCGTGTTTTTATCGCAGAGGACTTTTTAAACAGACCCAGACGATCTACCCGGTCGAAAAACTCTTTAGATCCCAGATAGGATTCTAAAAACTTATTGCTGTTTTCTAATTCAACCTTACTCATATTTTTTGATTTTTTTATTCTACATTTATTATTTGAGCTGATGTCGCCTATTTCACTGCTGCTTTTTCATAGGTCAGAAGAGGTAGCACTTTGGCCAAACCCTCATCGGCATAAATATGATCCGGCTCAACAGCCCGGATTTCAGTCATCATCCGTGTGTCGTTGAGAGTAGCGATTAAATCACCCAGAGCCCATTTTTTTGCCTGATATTTATTATGACCTATTTGTCGCATCGTTATTTTCGCAGGAACAGCCAGTAAAATCACCTGAGGTGCCTCCGCATTGGGCTGGTCATACTTAAACACCACCCCACCATGCTGATGCTCGTAAGGTATCAGTTCCATCCAGTTGTCGAGCAGCAGACCCGCCACAGGCTTTTCATGGTCTCCATGGAAAAGCTCACTGTTGTAAATCACAAAGGAGTCCCTGTCATCCACATAGTGCTCAGAGGAGACTTCGCGTCCCAGCCATTCCCACTCTTTATCACCCTCTTCGCCCAGCGGCAACTGAATGGCCTTGATCTCTCCCGCCTCTCCAGCGCTCAACTCGGCAAACATACGGGTCTGGTGCAACTGCTTCATCGGTTCGCGCACCCTGGCTGTTTCACCGGTCCAGAGCTCCAGATCCATGGAGTTTAAGTTTTTGAAAGAGAACTCCTCTTCCATCTGAATAGCAAGGGCATTTTTGTCCACCTCTGCCAGCGGGTTTAAGTTGAAATGCGGAATCACAACAAAATCGGCAACAAGCAACTCCCGAATGGCATCGCTGTAGTCAGACACTGTATCTTCGACCGTACGCTCATCTTCAGTTGCAATAAGCTCTCTGGCTGCATTGATTTTTGAAGTCAGTCGCATATATGATTTGTGCAGTGATACCAACAGATAATTTTGCTGCTTCAACTTATCGCTTTCTCTTTTCTTATTTGCAAAGAGACTTTGCGGCAGTGTAGTGAGTGCTTCCATCACTCCGATGGATGCTGCTTCAAGCAGCAGATCTACAATCTCTTCTATCTGCTCTTCGTTGAGAAACAGCGTATCCGGCCGTGTCTCCACTATGGCTGAATAGCGTGACAAAAGCTCCTTTAACCGGCCGTGGGTGGTTGCACAATATTCCAACAAACGATTATAGCGATCTTTAAGCTCTTCCGGCATAAATCCTTTTTGATTCGTATTATCAGTTTGAGCTGCTGTAGTAGAAAAATGCTCCGCATCAAGCGTCCTGCCATTGGCTATCAGAGAGCGAATCTTTCCTATGATCCACTCATTTTCAAACAGACTGCGTTTCTCCGGGCTCCAGGAAGAGTCTCTGCTCTTCATATCAATTTCAATGGTGCCATCGTACCATTTATATTTTTTACGCAGCATCAGCTCCAGATATGTTTTGAATATCAGGTTATTGGAAGAGAGATAGAAATACTCAAGGGGCGAAATGGCCAGTTCAGAGAGTGACACCACCCGCTTATTCAGCTCTTTGTTACCTTCGGTGAATGTAGCAGTAAAGAGCAGATTATCACCATCCCCCAGCAGGCCGGCGATCCATTGATTCAGTGAGGGTTCTGTTTCTGACATCATCCAGGCACCGGTTTCTATCACATTTTCACTCTTTGTGTTTTCATAAC
>CAYPPC010000215.1:1595-5212 GCA_964412435.1 uncultured Paludibacter sp. | reverse complement strand
CAGTTCATCTCAGACGCTTTCACTTTGGTATTATCACCCAGTACAATTTCAAAGATTTCATTACCTGCATCCAGATTCATTTCGGGTGAACCGTCAAAAAAAAGCTTACCATTATCTAATTTGTAGGAAGCTTCAAAAAGGGAGTTTGAAAATGTCCAGCGACCATTGCTCTCTGTGAGCGAAGCATTGCCCGGCTGAACTTGTGAGGGGAATTTCACAGAACCTGCCAACAAGAAGGCAGGAAAAAACAGCAGCATCATGAGCAAGCTGCTTAATAGTTTGTGATTTTTTCTCATGAGAAAATGATTTTAGTTTTATTCAATTTAAAGTTGGTATTGTATCTAAAAAAAGTAAGCTCTACGGTTTGTTATAAACAAAACAGCAACTAGTGTTATGTTAATCGTAAACTGACGGATAAAGTCGTCTGAGTTTTTGCCTTGCATCGTTTGTCGTAAATTGCCAATTTATTTTGCTGTTTTTGCTATTCCTGTGCTTTTGCCAAGCTTCAACTTCGCTTATAATATCTTCTATATTTGCAATATGCCTATTCAAGCATTGATGATTAAGAATGTGTAGTTCTATTTCAGCCATATTTAACCAGCTTCCGTGTTTGGGGGTATATACAAACTCAAATCTGTCCCAAATTCGCTTTGCTTCTTGAGGTTCAAATGTTTCATATAATGACGATGGCGAATGGGTTCTAAAATTATCCATCACCAAAGTTATCTTTTGGGCTTCCGGATACATCTCATCTGCAATTCTTTTTATAAACATTGCCCAATCTTTCTTAGTTTTTGTGTGCGTTACTTCAACCAAGCGTTTGCTTTGCAATGGCTCATTTGCTATAAATATGTTGACAACACCATGTCTTACATATTCATAATCCTCTCGTTTATCGTAACCGGGTGTCATAGGAGAACTATTCTTACTTTCTATCAATTGCTTTGGTGATTCGTCCATGCAAACAACAGGATGTTCTTCACTGTAAGACCTTTTGTAAACATCCAGTACGTTTTCCATATGAGCTACAAATTCACTGTTTTTCTCGGGAGGTATAACCCAACCTTTTACTTTCCAAGGCTTAAGTTCATTTTTTTTAAAACATTTCTAACCGAGACATGGGATATGCTCTCCACATAATTTAACTCCACCATCTTATCAGCTAATAATCGTAAAGACCATTTTGCAAATCCTTTAGGTGGCTCACTACAGCATAGTGAAACTAACTTAGCTTCCACATCACCGTCTATTTTAACTTCATATTTACGGCTTGTAGGTCGGCGTTCTAGCACCTTATCGAGACCTTCCTCAATAAACCGTTTCTTAACTCTGTCAATGGTTCGCATTCCTACTTTCAAAACCTTGCTTATCTGTTCATTGGTTACTTTGTCTGAATACTCCCCTTCATCACAATTCAACAAGATGTAAGCAGTACGGAATGTTTGAGTAGAATGACTCCCTTTGCTGATAATTGCTCGAAGCTCTTCGACTTCTTCCTTTGTAAGTTTAATAGTGTATCGTATCATTGTTTTTTTTTCAGCAAAGATATAAATAAAATACGTCATATCATAATTAACTTAACACTAGCTTAAATTGAAAAGAAAACCCATCCTGGTGGTGGGTTTTCTTTCAATATGCTATTACTAATTAATAAATTTTCTTGTACTCAACAAACGCCTCGATGGCTTCATAAGAAGCAAGACCCAGGTCGCTGTAAAGTTTGGCTGTTGCCTGGTTGCGATCCTCGGCACGTTGCCAGAAGAGACGCTCATCATTACCCAGGAAGGGTGCGCTCTCCATTTGTGACTGGTGCTTCAGAATTGAGTTACGCTTACGACGCAGCTCTTCAGGGCTCACCGGAACAGCCATTTCGATGTAGTCGATATCCCACTCAGCCCAGGCTCCACGGTACATCCACACACGGCAATCATCCATCCACTCTTCATTTCTCAGTTCATAAATGGCAGCCAAAGCGGCGTTCAAACACACTTTATGCGTTCCGTGCGGGTCAGCCAGGTCACCGGCCACATAGATCTGATGCGGTTTCACATCCTGCAGCAGTTCAATAATAATATCCACGTCTTTGGAAGTAAGGTCACCTTTTTTCACTCCACCTGTTTCGTAGAACGGCAGATCGAGGAAGTGCACACGCTCCATCGGCACATTGTTGTAGCGACAAGCTGTGCGGGCCTCTTCTCGACGGATATTACCTTTCATATAAAGAATATCTCTCGGGTCTTTCTGTCCCGGTTTTTTCTCTTCGAGCAGATAATGCTTCATCTCTTCATATTTGGCACGTAGTTCCTCGGCATCCGGACTGTAGCGATCCAGTGTATTGCTCATGAGCGAAAGATAGCGAACTACCTCTTCATCACCTACGGCGATGTTACCGGAAACCTGATAAGCCACATGAACAATGTGATTTTGCTCTACCAGACGCTGGAAGGTACCTCCCATAGAGATAACGTCATCATCGGGGTGCGGGCTGAAAATAATCACACGCTTTGGATAAGGTTTAGCACGCTCCGGACGGTTGGTGTCATCAGCATTGGGTTTACCACCCGGCCAGCCTGTAATGGTGTGTTGCAGATCGTTAAAGATCTTGATATTCACATTATAAGCTGAACCATATAGAGCCAGCAGTTCGTTGAGACCATGCTGGTTATAATCTTTATTAGTCAGTTTCAGAATTGGTTTTTCTGTTCTCTGGCAGAGCCATACGATAGCGCGACGAACCATTTTATCTGTCCAGTCGCAGGGGCCTACCAGCCAGGGAGTGCTCACGCGGGTCAGGTGCTGAGCTGCGTCGATATCGAGAACCACCTGTACATTTTTATGCTGCTGCAGGAAAGATGCCGGAACAGCGTCAGTTGCTTTCTCTTCCAGGATTTTCTTAATAGTGTTCGATTTATTTTCACCCCAGGCAATTAAAACAACTCTTTTAGCTGAAAGAATAGTTGAAATACCCATGGTAATGGCGCTTTCGGGAACCTCGTCTGAGGTGATATAGAACTGATTGAGATCTGAGCGTGACTGTGCATCGAGCAGCATCAATCGGGTGATACTGCTGGCTTGTGATCCCGGCTCGTTATAGGCCATATTACCCAGTTGACCGATGGTAGCCAGCACAAAGTCAAGGCCGCCCATCTCTTCAATTTTAGCCTCATAGGCATAAGCAAACTCAACCAGGTCATCATCTTTATTCGCCGCCGGCGTAAAAAAATTAGCTTCATCAAAGTCTACTTTGCTAAGCAGATGTTCACGAATTAAACCTGCATTGGAGTGTGAGTTTTCCTGAACAGGATAAAAATCGAAGATATTGAATATCACCACATTTTTAAAGGAGAGACCCTCCTCTTTATGCAGGCGAACCAGCTCTTCGTAAACAATAAGTGGAGATGAGCCGCCGGGGAGTCCCAGAACAGCTTTTGCCCCTTCGCTTTCACGTTTGCGAATGAGCTTGGCGATTTTTCCTGCTACAAGCGCTGAACCTTCGTTGGCACTTTCAAAAATTGTGGTCGAAAGTTTTTCGAACCGAGCCTGACGCACCTCATCAATGGCGTCAACCGGACGATAATACCGTTCATCCGACGCCTGTTTTGGCGAAAGCGATAAGT
>CAYPPC010000215.1:557-1585 GCA_964412435.1 uncultured Paludibacter sp. | reverse complement strand
GAGTAATTCTTGAGCTTAAGTCTAAGATCATGGTTTTTTATAGTTTATATATTGGTAAATATTTAATTAGTTATTGTCTCTTATTTGACGAACATCTTTAATAGAACAAGTATATTCATGCCTTTGTTTCAAAACTTAGTAGAGTCGAAGCACAGTTTTTCTTCTATTTCACCCAGCTTAATTTCCGGATAGCGGGAGTGCGTATTCCCGGTTTAATCTCTCCGTTTATAAGGAAAACAGCCTCGTCAGAAGCCGCCACCACAGCACCTGCCAGTGCAGCCTCCTGGTGCAATCCAAGGGACTTCCACTCTTGAGTACTGCTGTTATAAAGCCACACTGAACTGTTGAAGTTGTACCACTCAACCGGGTGGGTCAGATAGGCTCCTGCATCACTCTGCATCACTTCCAACTCCTCTTCCGACAGTTGGTCTCGCTTCTGAGCTAGTGTATTGATTCTAAGCAGAGCTTCTTCAAAAACAGTTTTATTAACCCCGCCTAAAAGCAGAAACAGGGAGTCATTCAAAGCTGCACCCGCTCCGCCACTCAGAGAAAAGTTCTCTTCCCCTCCGGGGAATGGATGAGCGGCCTTTTCAAGCTTAAATTCAGAGGCTGTATCAACAGTCCAAACTTCCATATTGACTGCAGCATCACGATTTTCTGTAGCTGCGGAGAATCCTCCGAAAATATAAAGTTGTTTACCGGATGCCAGCATCACAGGCTGAACCAAGCCACCTTCAAGAGGTAAAGCTCCCGCTTTCTCCCACTGTCCGGAGTTTTCCGGATCAAAAAACCAGATATCAGATGATGGCTTTCCATCCATATTTCCACCTGCGATCCAGAATTTCCCATTGGCAAATGTGCCGCTTCCATTATCAAAACTGAAAGGCAGTGAAGGCAACTCTTCAATAAGTGCTTCCTCGTTTTCACTCACCGAAATACGGTAAAAAGAAGATACAGACTCTTTGTTTTGACCTCCTATCATAAACAGGGCATCGTCGTGATTGATAGTGACACCATAGGCCAGCGGC
>CAYPPC010000215.1:0-547 GCA_964412435.1 uncultured Paludibacter sp. | reverse complement strand
TGTGGCAGTTCGCCCAGCTTTTCCCAACCGATAGGATTCAGCATCAAAATATCTTTGTAGAATACTTTTTCACCGCCGTCGACCGCCGGAATCAGCGGAAAATTACATCCGCCCGCTACCAGCAAATTGCCTTGAAGCACTCCGGTGAAAGCAGCTGAAACACCTTTGGAGATATCTCCAAAGTGGCCCGGGATAGCCTCGACTTCTTCCCATTGGATATTATTCATATCTTTTTTCTGTTGCTCTCCGCAACCGGCAAATAGCAACAGCCACACCGGCAACCAAAGAGTATGCTTAAGAAATCTCATTCTAATCTTTGATTAAATCTTTCAGCTTTACAGCCTGGAAAGTCATATGCGCCAGACTGCTCTCGTAGATAATTCCCACAGTTTCCCGGTCAATCAGCGTGAGACAAGAGTAGCCCCAGCCATGACCTTCATCGAGCATCAGTTGATTGCTCTCTTTCCAGGTATGTCCGCCATCCAGACTTGCTTTGATGGTGATATCTTTACGATGTTCGGTGCTGTTCGGGTTTGAAAAGAGTAAA
>CAYPPC010000214.1:0-5268 GCA_964412435.1 uncultured Paludibacter sp. | reverse complement strand
AGATTGGGTTTATAGGCTACGCAAAGATGAGCTGTAGCGTCAATAATCTCTTTGTTAAACTCAAAAATAGGATCCTCAAGCTCAGCCAGGTGAGCCGGAATCTTTTTGATATCACTGTCCAACCCTACGCAGAGGAAGGATTTTTTACTTTTAATATTTTCGAAAAGTTGCTTTCTGGTCATAATATTATCTGTTTCTGTCGTCCTTGTTTTGTCCGGAAATTTTGTTACTTAAAGCTCACTCTCTTTCATCCGTTCCGCATTTTCAGCAATGGTGAGTTGGTCAATCACATCCTGAATATCTCCGTTCATAAAGTTATTCAGATTATAAATAGTGTAATTGATGCGGTGGTCGGTAATCCGGCCTTGCGGATAGTTGTAAGTACGAATTTTAGCAGAACGGTCACCAGTAGAAACGAGTGTTTTACGTCGGGAGGCGATCTCCTCTAAGTGCTTTTCGTAACCTAAGTTGTAAATGCGGGTCCGCAGCATCTCCATGGCGATGGTGCGGTTGCCTAACTGGGTACGGGCCTGCTGCGATACAACTACAATCCCGGTTGGTTTGTGTGTCAGCTGAACTTTTGTTTCCACTTTGTTTACGTGCTGCCCACCGGCACCCCCTGAGCGTGCTGTGTGAAATTCAATGTCAGCCGGGTTAATTTCTACGTCAAACTCTTCCGCCTCGGGAAGCACTGCTACAGTAGCTGCTGATGTGTGAACCCGACCTTGCGTTTCTGTAGCAGGAACCCGCTGCACGCGGTGCACACCCGATTCATACTTCAAAGTGCCGTAAACATTTTCACCGGATACGGTGAAAATAATCTCCTTGTAGCCTCCAATCGTACCATCACTGAAGTCGGTAACTTCAATTTTCCACCCTTTACTGTCGCAATAATGGGTGTACATTTTATAAAGGTCTCCGGCAAAAATGGCTGCCTCGTCACCTCCTGTGCCTCCACGGATTTCCATAATCACGTTTTTGGCATCTTCAGGGTCGGCGGGAATCAGCAGAATCTTTATTTTCTCTTCCATCTCCGGAATTTGTGGCTCCAGGTCATCTAATTCCATGCGGGCCATTTCGCGCATCTCCGGATCGTTTTCACCGGAAAGAATCTCTTTGGCCTCTTCAATGGTGGCTAATGCACTTTTATACTCTTGCTGAGCTTCGAGTATTTTTTCCAGTTCGCTGTACTCTTTGTTCAGTTTCACATAGCGCTTCATATCAGCAATCACATCGGGGTCGGTAATCAAAAGTGATACCTCCTCAAAGCGGTGCTGCAAGCCATCCAATTTATCTAATAAGCTGTTGTTTGACATCTCTTATTTCTTTCTCTTAAATATTCAAAGCCCGGTTTTTGCCGTTCATGCCTTTCGCTGTAAGCAGCAAAAAGTACGCAGCAAAATATCTTTGCAAAATTAACATTAAAATCTTAGTTCTACAAAGTATAAAACATAAGAAAAAGTAAAACAAGATTAATTGCAATGGCAATAAATGAGCTGGTGAAAATCATTACCTTACCCTCTTTTCTGCGACCGGAGAAGAAGTAGCCGTAGAAGGTCTTCATCAGCGTGCTACTGATAATCGCTATCATGATACCGGTTGAAACGGTGCGAATATCAATTTCGTTGATGTTTTGCAGCAGGTTAAGCACAAAAGGTGTAATATCTGTAACACCACTGACCACGGAAAGGGCAGTTACCCCGCCGGAACCGATATAGCGTATGGTGTAAGTGGTAAGTATTGTGAAAAACACAAAAAGCGATGCAAAAATCAGAGCCACTTTGAATTCAAGCGGGTTTTTGTACTCATCGCTGGTGTCAATCTCAACATCTCGCTCATCTTTCGGGTTTTTATAGCGGTGCAATATCCAGGAGATTAGAATATGTATAAACATCATGGCCAGCAAATAGGGATAGATATATTTGAATACCTGCTGGCTGAAAATCAGGATTAAAATCAGAAAACGAAGATACATCATCCCTTTGGCAAGCATCAGGGCGGCCACATAATCGTGTACTCTGGCTGCAGGAGCATTTTTTAAGTCGCGGGCAATAATGGCTGTTGTGGCTGTACTGCTGTAAAGTCCACCCAAAATAGCAGAAATAAGCAGACCCGATTTAGGGAAAATAAATCTTTTAATCAGGTAAGAAACATAGGAAACACCTGAAACAATCACCGTTGCCAGCCACACTGAGTAGGGGGTGAGGTTGATACCTTCAATAATATTCTCTTTGGGCAGAATAGGGAGAATAATACCACTGATAGCCAGGAACTTGGCAGCGGTAATCAGCTCGTCATTGCGCATTTCACTGGCAAAGTCCTTTAGTTTCCGTTTCATCTCTGTGAGTGTCAGAACCACTACTACCACCAGAATGTAGAACCACGAAGGCTGAGTCATCACAAGCGGTGCCAGTGAATAGGTAATCAGGGCAATCATGATGGTGGTGATGCCATAGGCGTCGTGCTTCATCATTTTCCCGTAGTAACTGAGAGCCAGAAGAACAACCAGTGCTGCACCGCCACCCATAAAAAGTGTGTAACTGTATGGGTCCAGAGTATAGAGCAGGTATCCTAAAATACCAATAAATGTAAACGTTCTGTCTGTTCCAAAGGTAGTTCGATCATCTTCATGGCGCTCTTGCAGCTTCCGTTGTGAAAGCCCAATCAGAAGAGAAAAAACAGTTACAAGTGCAAATGTCTGCAGTTGATAAGGAATTAGATCAGGTAAAAAATCCATTGCTTTTCTTTTTTATTGATGTTGTACATTTAGAACCCGGCTGCGGCGAAAGATGCCGGCAGTAGCATAAATACAAAAATAATAAAAATATTTTGAATTCTTAATAGAAAAGTGCTGTTGGAGTGTTATTTAAGCTGCTTTGTCAGCTTTTTGAGGTGTTTTTTGAAGGGTTTCCGCTTTTGCGTTTCCGTTTTCTGTCTATTCCAATGTCGCGCATGCTGGCAGGATCTTCAATGGGCTCAATATGAGTGGTTACAGTGACAAGATCGGGCAGGAGGTCCTCAATGGTTTCTTCTATTTTATCTGAAAAGTCATGCCCCTGCTGCACCGACCATTCGCCGGGAACCAGCAGGTGAAAAGTGATGAATTTACGCTGTCCTGCCTGACGGGTCATCAGCGAGTGATAGTCAATTTTATCGCCGGTTAATGAGTCAAGATAATCTGTCAGCTGCTGCATCTCCTCCTCCGGAATGGCTTTATCCATCAGGCCGTCGGCTGAGCGTTTCATCAGTTTCACACCGATAGAAATAATATGCAGTGCTACCAAAATGGCGATGATGGGGTCAATAATCAGCCAGCCGGTAAGCCTGATAAGTATGATGGCCACAATCACTCCCACAGAGGTAAACACATCAGCCATCAGATGCCTGCCGTCAGCTTCGAGAAGCAGTGAGTTTTTCATTTTGCCGTGATGAATCAAAATCATACCTACAGCCAGATTTACGGCTGTAGCAATCAGTGAAATAACCACCCCGATGCCAATGTTATCAATTGGCTGCGGATTCAATAGCCGGGGAGTTGCATTCCAAATGATGCTGAAGGCAGCCACCATAATCAGGCCACCCTCAATCAGACTGGAGAAATACTCGGCTTTTGTATGACCAAATTTATGATCTTCATCGGCCGGGCGTTCTGCAATTTGTATGAGTATAAGTGCAATTACGGCCGCCAGCAGGTTCACCACCGATTCCAGCGCATCTGACAGTAATCCCATGGAGCCTGTGTATAAGTAGGCGGATGTTTTTAACGCTATCGTCAGCAGAGAGGCTGCGATGGAGAGATAAACAAACTTCTTGAGGGATCTTTTCTTCATCATAGCTTTATTCGGCCATCACTTTTTGATAAGCTTCGAGGGCTTTTTCAAGTACAATTAATGCGTGTTTGAGGTCTTCTTTATTGAGAACGTAAGCAATGCGTACCTCATTTTTACCCAAATTAGTATCTAAGTAAAAACCGGTGGCAGGAGCCATCATTACTGTGCAACCCTCATATTCAAAATCAGAGAGACACCAGGCGCAAAACTTGTCGGCATCGTCGATCGGGAGTCGGGCAACGGTGTAAAACGCACCCATCGGAATAGGAGAATAAACTCCCGGAATGCGGTTGAGACCGTCAATTAAAAATTTGCGTCGCTCTACATATTCATCATAGACCTCCATCATATACTCTTTGGGAGTATCCATCATAGCCTCGGCTGCAATTTGCCCGAGTAAGGGCGGGCTCAGTCTGGCCTGGCAAAACTTCATCATGGTTTTGCGCACCTCTTTATTTTTAGTCACCAGGGCACCAATTCTGATTCCGCAGGCGCTGTATCTTTTTGAGAAACTATCAATCAGAATCACGTTTTCCTCAATTCCGTCAAGATGAAAAGCAGAAATATAGGGAGCTCCCGTGTAACAAAACTCTCTGTAAACCTCATCCGAAAAGAGAAACAGGTCATACTTTTTGACCAGATCCCGGATCAGATTCATCTCCTTGCGGGTGTATAAATAACCGGTAGGGTTATTGGGGTTACAGATAAGGATGCCTTTGGTTCTGGGGGTTATCAGCTCTTCAAATTTCTCAATCGGCGGCAGTGCAAAACCCTCTTCAATGCTGGATGGTACTGATTTAACTATGGCGCCTGCCCCAATGGCGAAAGCAGTGTAATTGGCATAGGCCGGGTCAGAAACAATAATTTCATCACCCGGATCGAGGCAGCTCATAAATGCAAAGCTGACAGCTTCAGAGCCACCTGCAGTGATGATTATGTCGTTGTTGCCCACATCAATATTAAATGTTCTGTAATACTCAGCCAGTTTTACCCGCAGACTTTTGAAACCGTCGCTGGGACTGTAGGCCAGAACTTCTTCATCAAAATTCCTGATAGCATCCAGTGCCACCTGAGGTGTTTTTATATCGGGTTGACCAATGTTCAGGTGGTAAACTTTGATGCCGCGGGCTTTAGCCTTGTCGGCATAAGATGCCAGCTTGCGGATAGGTGAAGCGGGCATACTTTGTCCGCGACTTGAAGTTGAAGGCATAGTTTTATCTTAGTTAAAGTAGTTTCTTAAGTTGAATTATCACTGTTGACAATTATAACTCATTTATAGACATTTATGTTTAACAGCTTGATTATTCGGGCTGTTTTAGAGCAGAATGTTATGAAATTAAAGCTAATGCTGTCAAATAAAATGCAAAAGTACAAAATAAATATCACTTTTCAGCTCTGTTGCAGTCTTGAAGTAATGAAAATAAGCATAAACAGGAGA
>CAYPPC010000213.1:0-5283 GCA_964412435.1 uncultured Paludibacter sp. | reverse complement strand
AAGCTTTCTCCTTTTTCCCCAAACGCATGCCTTCGGTATATTGTCCGCGCACCACAAAATCCTTCACCTCTTCCGATGCAATGGGGCGCAAAGCCTGCAAAACTTTTACGGTCTCATTCCGAATTGAATCAGAGTCAAAAACGGCAGGCGGCTCCATAGCTACCACGGCAAGCACCTGCAACAGGTGATTCTGAATCATATCGCGCATTGCTCCGGCTGTATCGTAAAAACCTCCCCGCGAACCAACGCCAATCTTTTCAGCAGCCGTAATCTCCACGCGGTCGATATAATTTCGTTTCCAGAGCGGCTCAAAAAAGCCGTTGGCAAAACGGGTTACCATAATATTCTGAACCGTCTCTTTCCCTAAATAGTGGTCGATACGGTAAATCTGGTGTTCTTTAAAACCTTCATGCAGCTTCGTGTCCAGATCTAATGCAGTTTCCAGGCTATAGCCAAATGGTTTCTCTACAATCAAACGTTTCCAGCCCCGCTCTTCATTATTCATGCCGTGAGCCACCAGGTTTTTAGCCACCACCTCATACATAAAAGGCGGTATAGAAAAATAGTAAATATAATTTTCGGGTATCCCGAGCTCCTTCGTCAAAGAATAAGCATAGTTTTTCAGTCCTCCGAAATCCTCCTTGTTGCGGTTATTTACCGAACGGTAATAGATAATTTTCTCAAATTCATTCAGCAGTTTGCCGTGAGTCTCCGCATTTTTTGGAGCGAACTCGGCTATATGCTCATGCACCTCACTGCGAAAAGTGGCAGTCTCCTTTTCGTCACTACCGCAGGCAATCACTGCAAATTTTTCAGGCAAAAGCTTATCAATATAAAGTTGAAATATAGCAGGCAGCAGTTTTCTGCGGGAAAGATCACCATTGGCACCAAAGATAAAGAGTACCTGACCATCAGGCGAAACCCCGCCGGCACTATTCAATAAAGTTCTAATCATTATTTCTTAAATTCGTTTGTTAAAATATAACAAATAGCATACAGAATTGTTTACAGCAGCTCACCACAGACATATTGTCACCCTACCTGCCATTTTTACACAGGGCCTCGCAATGGCACTTTCTTTGCCAAATCTCTAAGGAAAATGACCGTGGAGCGGTCGCATTTAAGCATAAATTAATAATAACATATACGAAATGCTGTAAAACAGAGCTTACAGCATTTCAAAAAAACTGAAACAAAATGAGCATGAAAAAAGGAAGTATCGGGGTAACCAGTGATAATATTTTCCCCGTTATTAAGAAGTTTTTGTACAGTGATCACGAGATTTTTCTGCGTGAATTGGTGTCTAATGCCGTAGATGCTACGCAAAAACTGAAAACACTCGCTTCGGTGGGTGAGTTCAAGGGCGAGCTGGGCGAATTGAAGGTGAGCGTATCCATTGATAAGGATAAAAAGACGCTTACCGTGAGCGACAATGGTATCGGAATGGATGCCGAAGAGATTGACAAGTATATCAACCAGATTGCTCTTTCGAGTGCCGAGGAGTTTGTTGAGAAATATCAAAACGATGCGCAGGCCATTATCGGTCACTTCGGTTTGGGTTTCTACTCCGCTTTTATGGTGGCCAAAAAAGTAGAGATTTTCACTCTTTCGCATAAAGAGGGTGCTGTGGCACAACACTGGAGCTGTAAGGGTGATCCGGAATATACGCTGGAAGACACTATTAAAGCAGAGCGCGGAACAGACATTGTGCTGCACATCGATGATGAGAACATGGAGTTTCTCGAAGAGGCACGCATCAACGAACTGCTGAATAAATACTGTAAATTCCTGCCGGTTCCGGTGGTTTTTGGTAAAAAGAAAGATTGGAAAGAGGGTAAGGAGGTGGAAACCGATGAAGATAATATCATCAATGACACCAACCCGGCCTGGGTGCGCAAACCGAGCGATTTAACTGATGAGGATTATGCTAATTTCTACCGCGACCTGCACCCAATGGTGATGGATGAACCACTTTTCCATATTCACCTGAACGTGGATTATCCGTTTAATCTGACCGGTATTCTCTATTTCCCGAAAATCAGAAATAATATCGATATTCAGCGCAATAAGATTCAGCTCTACAGCAACCAGGTATTTGTTACCGACCATGTGGAAAACATTGTGCCGGAGTATCTCACCCTGCTGCATGGTGTGATTGACTCACCGGATATCCCGCTTAACGTATCACGCAGTTACCTGCAAAGCGACGGTAATGTGAAGAAAATTTCGGGTCATATCACCAAAAAAGTGGCTGACCGCCTGAATGAAATATTCAAAGATGACCGGGCGCAGTTTGAAGAGAAATGGGATGACTTGAAACTCTTTATCCAGTACGGAATGCTGAGCGACGAGCGTTTCTACGATCGCGCTGAGAAATTTGCTCTGCTGAAAAACGTGGATGGCAAAGCCTTCACTTTTGAAGAGTACAAAGAGTTGACAAAAGGGGAGCAAACCGACAAAAACGGTGATTTGATTTACCTCTACGCTACATCGAAAGATGAGCAGTTCAGCTACATCGAAGCTGCCAAAGCGAAAGGCTACGATGTGCTGCTGATGGATGGTCAGTTGGATGTGCACGTAATCAGCCAGCTGGAGCAAAAGTTTGAAAAAACCCGCTTTGTTCGTGTAGATGGCAATGTGGTGGATAAGCTGATTGAAAAAGAGAATGCCGAAAGCGTGAAACTGGACAATAACCAGCGTACGGCACTTACCTCAATCTTCAGTTCGCAACTGCCTGAAATTGAGAAAACCAATTTCTTAGTGACACTGGAAAACCTCTCAGCAAGCGCCAACCCTGTGATGATTACGCAGGATGAATTTATGCGACGTATGAAAGAGATGGCTGAAATGCAAGGTGGTGGCGGTATGATGGGCTTCTACGGCGAAATGCCCGACAGCTACAACCTGGTGGTAAACACCGCCCACCCACTGATTGAAAAACTGCTTAAAGAGGAAGCTGAAGCTACCGGAGCTGAAGTTGCACCACTCAAAACGGAGTACGAAGCGCTGAACCAGCGCAGCGACGAACTGCATAAGAGCCACGAAGGCAAAAAAGAGGAAGAGATTCCGACTGCCGAAAAAGAGGAGCTCGACGAACTGCGTTCGAAAATGGAGGAAGTAAGCAACAAAGAGAAAGCAATTTACAAAGCCTTTGCTGATGAGAACAAGCAGGTTAGCCAACTGATTGACCTGGCGCTGCTCTCCAATAATATGCTCAAAGGTGAAGCACTTGCTAATTTTGTAAAACGCAGTGTGGAGTTGATGTAACACACGTTTAGCAAACAATATAATTTTGAAACCGCCTTGCAGACTTTGGTTTGTGGGGCGGTTTTTTAGTGTATCCTGCTCACCTGGACTGTCGAATTAAAGCTCGAATGTCTAGCAATAAGCACACAAGCTAATATCTATTCAACCTCTATTTCAATTAGTAAATTCTTTATTTTCATATATGATTGTTATATATTTGAGTTTAGTATATGAAACGTTATGGACAAGTCTTAGAACAGTTTACCCACAAAACAAAATGCAAATTATCGGCAAAAACATTTTTTATTGCCAAATTATAGCTATGTTTGTAAAAACAAAAACTATATCAAAACAGATACATTACATAGCAAGGATTTAAAAAAACATTTTAAAGGGAAAGTTGAATTTAGCAATAATGAAATAGCTAAGTTCTACCACTCTTTTGACCCTAATATAAAAAGAACAACCATAAATTGGAGAATATACAAATTGGTTGAACTAGGAGTAATTCAGAGAGTAGGAAGAGGAGTTTTCACATTGGGTGAGACAAAAATATTTCAACCTGATATTAGTGCGGATTTAATTAAGAAATATAATGATATTAAAAGCAACTTCCCCTTTATTGAACTTTGCATTTGGAACACAGCAATTATAAACGAGTTTTCCCATCATCAATCTAACAGGAGACTTGTCATAATCGAAACAGAAAAAGATGCAAATGAATCTATCTTTTATTTTTTGAAAGAACGCTACAGAAATGTTTTTTTTAATCCAAACAGAGAAATTTTAGAGCAGTATGTTTTCGACATTCCTAATGCAATAATCGTAAAACCTTTATTATCTGAGTCACCACTTCAAGAAGTCAAAAAAGTTAATACAATAAGTATAGAAAAAATGTTGGTCGATATTTATTGTGACACAGACATATTTGAAGCATTCCAAGGAAATGAAAAGAAGATTATTTATTCAGTAGCATTTGAAAAATATACAATAAATAGTAACAAGTTATTGCGATATGCTTCCAGACGAGGCAGAAAAGAGGAGATAGAAAAACTCATATTGCAAATTACCGGCAATAACACAAAGTAATTGCCAATTTATAGACCCATGATAGCATTAGAAAGTATATCAATAGAGTGGCTTGATAAAGTATCAAAAAGTAATCGAAATGCCGACAAAATTCTCGTTGAGAAAGTTATTAGAGCACTCTTGCTTTTGGAAGGCTTGGTCAAACATAACTTACCGTTTGTATTTAAAGGCGGAACTGCATTGATGCTACATTTTAATTCTACAAAACGTTTATCAATTGATATTGACATCATTATACCAGGCATCATTAACAATTTAGATACAACACTAGATGAAATTGTAAAAGGTCAAGGATTTTTAAGATGGGAATTACAAGAGAGAAGCACAGATTCAAAGATAAAGAAAGAGCACTACAAACTTTTCTATTCTCCCCTATACAAAACTAAGAAAGATGAAGAGTATGTGCTATTAGACATCCTGTATGAGCAAGCTACTTATCAAAATCTTGTTTCTTTACCTATACAGTCTGATTTTGTTCCACAATCAGGAACGCCATTGTCAGTAAAAGTTCCAAGTCTAGATGACATCTTAGGCGACAAGTTAACCGCTTTTGCTCCTAATACTACCGGAATTCCATATTATAAGAATGAGAATAGTATGAGTATGGAAATTATTAAGCAACTGTATGATTTAGGAAACCTATTTGATGTGGTAAATGACACCAGGATTATAAGAAAAACATTCCTTCAATTTGCAAAAACAGAACTCGAATACAGAGCCATGGTTGAGAGCAATGAACTTGATGTTTTGGATGACATTTTTCAAACTGCTCTTTGTCTCTCTTCCAGAGGGCAAATTGGAAAGGGTGACTTTGATGAGCTACAATCGGGAGTTAGAAGAATTAAAGGATTTATTTTTTCAGAAAGTTTTCATATCGAAAAATCAATACTTGCCGCATCAAAAACGGCTTATTTATCTCAAATAATTAAATCAGAGCAAGAAACAATC
>CAYPPC010000212.1:0-5341 GCA_964412435.1 uncultured Paludibacter sp. | reverse complement strand
TGTCAGCTCCATACCGCAGCATTTTCTCGACCCACAAAAAACATTGGTGATAATCACACCGGCTGTTCCCGAAGATCACAAGCAGCTGGTATATTTCAGAGAAAACGGCTACCGCATTCAGAAGCGCGCGGAAATGCTGGGGCAGATTACCCGTCAAAACAAGGCCATATGTATTGCCGGAACACACGGTAAAACTACCACCTCTACGATGATTGCTCACCTGATGCATCAGTCGCATGTGGAGTGCAGTGCATTTTTGGGCGGTATTTCAAACAACTATAAAACAAATCTGCTCACCTCCTCTCAAAGTAATTATGTGGTAGTTGAAGCGGATGAGTATGACCGGTCTTTCCATCACCTGACACCTTATATGGCTGTTATTACTTCGATGGATCCGGATCATCTCGACATTTACGGCACCGAAGAGGCTTTCCGCGAGAGCTTTGAGCACTTTACCTCACTCGTTACCACCGGTGGTGCACTCATTATCCATGAGCATGTGGAGATTACGCCCCGACCACAAAAAGGAGTGAAAATTTACAGTTACGGACTGGAGAAAAGTTCCGATTTTCATGCTGCGAATATCAAAGCTGAAGAAGGAAGGATCTATTTTGACTTTGTTACACCCACAGAAACCATCCACGATGTGCGTCTCGGAGTGCCGGTGATGATCAATGTGGAAAATGCAGTAGCTGCCATGGCCCTTGCCTGGCTCAATGGGGTGACCAACGAAGAGCTGCGTGCCGGCATGGCTGCGTTCTCAGGAATCTACCGCCGTTTTGACTTTGTTTACCGCAATGATAAAGTGGTGTTTATGGACGATTATGCCCACCACCCCAACGAACTGGAGGCAAGCATTTCGTCAATCCGGAAGCTGTTTCCCGGCAGGAAAATAACCGGTGTCTTTCAGCCGCACCTCTACACGCGTACACGTGATTTTGCACCGGAATTTGCTCAAGCACTTTCCGGACTGGATGAGTTGATACTACTTGACATATTCCCGGCCCGCGAATTACCGATTGAGGGGGTAAGTTCAGAAATCATTCTGAAAGAGGTGAGTATCGAGAATAAATTATGGATTGAGCGGGAGAAACTGCTTGAGCTTCTTGAAAACAGAGAGCTGGATGTACTGGTGACATTTGGCGCCGGCGATATTGAAAAACTGGTACCGGACATCCGGAAAATGCTGAAGAAACGATATAAAAACGAAGAGAGTTAAATGAAGACTTTGATTCGCAACATATTAATCACACTGGCTGCCCTGCTGGGGCTGAGCTATCTGGTATTTGCTGCCAAAAAAGGAACAGCTTCGGCCGGTGAGCTGGTATGCTCTGAAGTGATTGTTTCGATCACCGATTATGACAAGAAGCAACTGATCAACGACAAGGAGATTGCCACACTCCTTTCAGAAAGCAAGCTTCAACCCATTGGCAAGCCGATGAGCGCCATCAAAGTAAAGGATATTGAAGATGAGCTGAGCAAACATCCGATGATCCGAAACATCGAATGCTTCAAAACTCCCGGCGGAATGGTGAAGCTGAAAATTGAGCAGCGCAATCCTGTTTTGCGTGTAGCCGGACGGGAAGATTACTACGTGGATGATTTGCGGCAAATCACCCCCATCTCGGATATGTTTACAGTTTATGTGCCTGTGGTTACCGGGCGGGTAAACCGAAGTGCCGCGAAAGAAGAAATTTATGATTTTATTCAGTTTTTGAATAAAAACACGTTCTGGAACGACCAGATTGAACAGATTCATATTGACGACAACCAGCAGGTGCAACTGATACCACGGGTTGGAAATCATCTGATTATTCTGGGAAATTTTGACAGGTATGAGCAAAAGCTGGAGAAGTTGAGAAAATTCTATCTCTACGGACTCAACGAAACCGGCTGGAATGCTTACTCTAAAATTGACTTAAGCTATCGGGATCAGGTGGTTTGCACCCATCGCTGATTGAAAAGGTGGAAAACTGAAGTGGAAATTTTTAATATTGAAGTGCAATGGACAAGCGTGATGTGATAATATTTATGGATTTGGGCAGTTCTGAGATCCGTGCCGTAGCCGGATATGTGAATGAGAACGACGAATTATTAATTCTGGGAGATGTACAAAAACCTACTGCCGGAATTAAAAACGGCATTGTGATTGACCCGCACAACACAGCCTACGACATCAGCGAGTTGATCAAGCTGCTACTGAACTCTGCCCGGTTACAGGAGATCAGCGCTCTGGTAATCAGTGTAAATGCACGTACCATGCACAACTATCTGCACACCGTAGAGAGTCCCATCAGTAATTTTGTGTCAGACAGTTTGCTGAAAGACCTCGAAGAGCGGTGCCGCAAAGAAGTTGAGTCTGACCAGATTCACATTTTCGACTGTAAGCCAAAAACATATTATATTGATGGCGAAGAGGTAGATTCACCGGCAAGAATGCAGGGATCCAGGATTACTGCTGAATTTAATCTGATTATAGGCAGTCAGTTGATTATGGAGTCTATCGAGAAAGCATTTATAAGAACAACCTATCCGGTGAAAATGGTTCTGCTGGACCATGAAGCGCTTTCAACTGTGCTGCTCGAAGAGGAGGAACGGGAAGATGGAGTTGCATTGATCTCAATGGGAGCAGGCACCACCTCTCTCAGCATCTACAAAAATGGAAAGCTTCAAAACTTTGCTGTCGTTCCGCTCGGTGGATTCAATATTACCCGCGACATAGCATCGCTGGACATTTCTCTGAGAAATGCAGAAAAACTGAAGACCAGAATCGGTGTTGCCGCCGAAGAATACCTCGAAAATCTGATTAACGTGGCTTTACCTACCATTGATAACCCGGCGGGCAAAAAACTGAAAATCTCGAGCCGTTTTTTAGCTCAGATCATTGAAGCCCGGCTGAGCGAAACGATGAATCCGGTTTTTGATCAGCTCAACAAGTTTCCCGATCCGCTCAACAGCGGAATTGTTATCACAGGAGGTGCATCTGAACTAAAACACCTGGACAAATATATCCGGGACATGACAGGTTTTGAGGTGAGACAAGGTTCGCATGCCGACTGGCTAAGCGATGAAAACAAAGATAAGTACTTCAAACCAGAATGGTCGCTGGCAGCCGGTGTACTTATTCTGGGTCATGACCGCTTACAAAAACAAAAGAGTGAAGCAAACGTAATTGATCCGCCTATTCAGAAAAAGAATATCTTTGCAAGAGCTGTGAACAACTTTCAGGCAAAAATGGGCGATCTGTTTGAATATGACAATATAGAGATTAAGAACAATGAAGGAGCCAATTAAAGGCAGAAGATGATTTTGTGGGATGAATATTATTAAACTGAATTAAAAAAAACTGAGATATGATAGAATTAGATCTTTCCAAAGATAGCATTCCTCTGGATTTGCCCATGGCAAACTCTTCTATAATAAAAGTGATAGGAGTTGGCGGTGGTGGTGGCAACGCAGTGAACCATATGTACAAACAGGGCATTGCCGATGTGTCGTTTGTTGTCTGCAACACCGACATTCAGGATTTGCAGCGCTCTCCGGTGCCTCATAAAGTGTCGATGGGAAATCTGGGAGCCGGCGGCAAACCGGAAGTAGGCCGGCAGGCTGCAGAGGACTCCATTGATGAGATTCGGAAAATGCTTTCCGACAACACAAAAATGGTATTTATCACAGCCGGCATGGGTGGGGGTACAGGCACGGGAGCTTCACCGGTGGTGGCCCGGGAGGCCCGGGAAATGGACATCCTCACAGTGGGGATTGTTACCATACCCTTTGCCTTTGAAGGCAACAGAAAGATCAACCAGGCACTGCAGGGAATTGCCGAACTGAGTGCCTACGTGGATGCTTTGCTCATTATTAACAATGAAAAACTGCGTCAGATTTACCCCGATCTGGACCTGAACAATGCTTTTGCCAAAGCAGATGATGTGCTAAGCAACGCTGCCCGCGCCATTGCAGAGATTATTACTGAGTCGGGCTATATCAACATTGACTTTGCTGACGTAAACACCATTATGCGCGAAGGTAAGGTAGCCATTATGAATACCGGCTATGCTTCCGGCGAATCGAGAATCACAAAGGCAATTGAAGATGCCCTCACCTCTCCGCTGCTCAACACACACGATGTGCGCGGTGCACGAAAAGTGCTGCTCAGCCTCTACTGCTCCACCGAACATGCCATAAAGATGGAAGAGATTTCGCAAATCCATGAATTTATGGAGAATGTGGGTGATGATGTGGATGTAATTTGGGGAGCCACTTTTGATGAAGAACTGGGAGAAGATGTGAAAATCACCCTGATTGCTACCGGCTTTGACGTGGAAAACATCCCCGGAATGCCGGCTTCTATCCTGCAAAGCATTGAGCAGCAAGAAGAAGATGACACACCGGAGTTGACACTGGATGAGTTTGGACAAGAGGTAGCCCCTGTGGAGAAGAAACGGGTAAGCGATGAAGAGATCCATAAAGCCAGAGAACAGCTCTATGGAAAGAGTTCGAAACAAGAACCTCTTGAAGAAGAGGAAGAAGAAGGAAAGGCCATAGAAATTGAATTTGGTCTGGAGGATGAAGAAGAGGATGACATCCCAACCATTGATATTATCGATTTATCAGACGAGGATGATCTTCACAAATCAGAGTCTATTCCGACCTGGAAGAGAATATCTAAAAAACTAATAAGATAAAAAGATGGAAGAAAAACTTTTCAATCAGATCAACGAAGATATTAAAGCAGCTATGCTTGCACGTGAAAAACTTGCTTTAGAGGCACTTCGCGGTGTAAAAAAAGAGTTCCTGGAAGCTAAAACAGCCAAAGGAAGCGACGGCACGCTCAATGACGATCAGGCAGTGAAAATTATGCAGAAGTTAGTGAAACAGCGCAAAGAGACCGCGCAGATTTACGAGGAGCAGGGACGACCCGAACTGGCAGAAAAAGAGCTGGAGGAGGCTGCTGTGATAGAGAAGTATTTACCCGAGCAGATGGGTGAAGAGGAGCTGACAGCTACACTGCAAGAGATAATCGGTCGCCTGGGTGCATCCGGTCCGCAGGATATGGGCAAAGTGATGGGAGCTGCAACCAAAGAGCTTTCTGGCCGGGCCGACGGACGAATGATCTCTGAAATTGTCAGAAAAATTCTCAATTCATAACAAAATAAAACCGACAAAAGTCGGTTTTACTTTTACAGCCAGCTGATTCATAAAACAAATCACAATGAATACATACGGTCAATTATACAAGCACAAGGTACTCGATATTTACGCGGTTGCACCCGATGTTTATCTCCTGCGCTTCGACGCAAATTATCCTTTTGAGCCCGGACAGGTGATAGCAGTCGATATC
>CAYPPC010000211.1:601-5481 GCA_964412435.1 uncultured Paludibacter sp. | reverse complement strand
GGCAGCGAGTTACCTCAAGGGTAAAATGAGTGTGCTGGTTTTGGAACATAATAATGAACATGAAAAAAAGTTGAATGAGCTGGGTTGGACGGTAGAAAACCGGATTGGCTTATATGATATTTATAAAAGAACTAATGAATAATACATATTAAATGCGCAGTTCGACCATCTGCTCTGTAGATGTTGTATATTTTGCAGCTCAACCCATTTTTCAGGTACATTTTGTTTGAAATTTTCAAACAACCACCGTCGCACCAGAATATATTTCAAGATAAAAATAGGCAGAAATATATATCTCATCGTTTGAAATTTTAATCACAGTAATAGATTAATTTAATAACCATAGAAGGGTGAATTTGATGCATGATCAAAATGATGAAATCGATCTCAAAGAGATTATATCTACTTTTTGGCGGCGTAAATGGACATTTCTGATTGTGTTTATTTCTACAATAATATTATCTTTTTTTTATTCTTTATTAGAAACGCCGCAGTTTCATGCATCTGGTACTATTAAGGTAAGCGATTCAAGCATACCTATAAGAATTCCTCGAGCAGAATTTCAACAAACTCAACTTGAAATATTAAAAAATCCACAACTGCTAGAACGTACTGCAGAATCTATTTTATCAAAAAATGATGTCATATTTTTTGAAGAAAACAAACAGAATAATACTGATAAAAATAATTTTTTATCTAAAGTTATTAGCTACATAAATAAAATCGTCCCCAACAAAAATCAAATAAATATACTTTCTTATGAAGAAAAGAAAATTTATTTATTCAATTTATTAAAAAATAATTTAAAAATTACTTCTATAAAAAATACAGAATTTTTCAAATTAAATTTTAATTCACCCAATCCAGATTTATCTGCTCAAACAATAAATATATTTGTAGATGAATATATAAAAACAAACACAACTGAATTTCAAAAAAATTTAAATAAAACAAACAATATTGATGCAAATATCAATATACTAAATGATCAAATAAAAAATGCAGAACTAGAGATTGAGTCTCTTAATGAGCAAAAAGAAAAATTATCGAAAAAATTTTCTATTAGTTCCTACGATATCGAAAAAGAAATTATAATAAATAAACTTAAAGAATTAGATTTCCTTTCAGCCCAAGCATATACAGACCGTATACTATTTGAAAATATATACAAAACGAACCTCAAAGAGAGCAAAAACACGGCACCAAACGAGTATACACAGCAAATACAATCTGAGTATGCAGCCATTCTCCAAGTGGAAGAAGCAATAGAAAAAGAAATTATTTCTTTAAAGGAAAAGTCTGTCACTCTTGAAGCAATAAAACCACAATACGATTTGTTAGACCGGCAAATTCAGTCATACAACAAAATATATGATGAACTTTTATTCCAACTCAATAAACTTCTCAACTCCACAACTGAAACCTTAGCAACTGTTCAGATAATAGACGCCGCATCCCCTCCTCTGTCTTCAAATTCAAAATCACAGTTAATTCTATTGTTAGGTATCATGTTTGGAACGATGCTGGGTGGAGGAGCTGTATTGTTGAAAGAATTTTTTGACCACTCCATCAAGAGTGCGGAAGAATTTGCCAAGCTTTTCAGCATTCCAATTCTAGGCCATATTGTGCTTGGCAAAAAGATCCTTAGCGATCATTCTAAGATGGATTTCTTACTCGTTGAAGAGCCTAACACCCGCACTGCAAAGGCCATTCGAGCTGCCCTAACTTCATTAAGGCTTAAATTGCCTGCCAAAAAAACCACAAATTTACTGTTTGTTGGCTTTGATTCTGGAAACCATGCAACTGCCCTAGCAATCAATTGTGCATTGTCGTACTTAGGTGAAGGCCGATGCCTGCTTATTGATGCAAATCCTCAAAGGAAGACGTTATCAAAAACCTTAAGCCTACACGAAGAAAGTATTGGGTTTTCGAATATTGTTAACGGTCAAACCAAATTGGAAGATGTAGCACGACCAATCGCCAAGTACCCAGGGCTAGACGCCATCCCCAGCGGTTTTTCTTCAACAAATTCTGCTGTTTATATGGCAGACAAAACAAGTCGAGAATTTTTAACTGATGCGTCAAAAACATATGCAACTGTTATATTTGATGCCCCACGACCTCAAGATTTTGATGAAATTATTGCTCTTGTCAACATGATGGACGGCATTGTTTTGATTGTTACAGAGGGAAAAACTCAACGGGATGAAATCGAGCAATTCAAAACCTTATTAACCCAGATCAACCCAAATTTGTTTGGGGTTATTATAAAAGAACGCTAATCAATCATGTTGATATAATCTTGCCCTTGAATGCTACGGGAAAACGATTGTGCCAGGTAGTGTTCTGCACTATGGTTTGAAACTATTTTCTTCGGCTAAACACTAATGCAAGTAGTTTTTTGGCTTGCACCTGGTATGCCCCAATGGTAGTCCCGTTCAGGGTTTGGCGGCCTTGACTCTGATCCCTCTCGCAAGGCAATATTTTTTTTGGTTGAGCCACTCAATTGTCACTATCACAACCATGGCCTAGCATGGGGATACCAGCGATAATGTTAACCCGTATAGCCACTTTCTTTCCTTCGCAGCAAAAGATTGTTCTGCGTAATTTAATCAGAAACCCTCATTTCTGGATTATTTTATTGCTCGATCTCCTTCTGCTGGTGCTGGCGCATTTTATAGCCTACTGTCTGCGTTTTGATTTTTCCTTCACCCAACAGCATGTTGACATCCTTTTTGCCTACCTGCCCTTGTTGTTGGGCATAAAAATACCAGTTTTTTATTTTTTTGGCCTATACCGGGGTATGTGGCAGTATACCGGCTTCAACGATATCCTCCATATTTTTTTGGCCTCACTATTTTCCACCTTGCTGGTGGTGGCCATCATTTTTTTTGTGAACCGTTTTGTGGGAATGTCGCGCTCGGTTTTTTTGCTCGATAGTATCCTCACCTTTCTCTTTATTTCCTTCCACCGTGCAGCCATCCGCTACCTGCATCAGTATTTCGGCAACAACTACCCCATTATGGAGGCGAACAACGCCAAGGAAACAAAACGCATCCTGCTTATTGGCGCAGGACCAGAGGCAGAAAAAATTATTCGAGAAACTCAGGCCAATCATACCCTGTCGTACAAGGTGGCTGGTTTGGTTACTGATAAACCGCAACTCGTTGGCCTTAGAGTGCATGGTGTGCCAGTACTTGGCCTGAGTGAAGACATGGCAATCCATGCCCATCAATGCCAGGCCCAAGAACTCCTCCTTACTCAGGCAGACCGGGAACCCCACACCCTGCGTCGGTTGGTGCAACTCTGTCAAAACAGTGGCCTACCCTACAAAATACTCCCTGCCTTTGGCGAACTGGTGCACGGCAGGCTGGCAGTTAAAAACATTCGCGATGTGGCCTATAGCGACCTTTTGGGCCGAGAAGAGGTCCACCTGAACCAGGCGCAAATCGCCGCCTATCTCGGCGGCAAAACCATTCTCATCACTGGCGCGGGTGGTTCCATTGGTTCAGAGCTGTGCCGCCAAATTATCCGTTTTGCTCCTGGCCAACTTATTCTCTTCGATGCTGGCGAAGAAAACCTGTATAAAGTGCAAATGGAACTGCGCCACGAGCACGATGGGGTTGAGGCTGTGGCAGTGCTGGGTAGGGTGCAAGACCGTCGCTTGCTTGAGCATGTGTTTAGCCAATACCAACCCAGTGTGGTATTCCATGCTGCAGCCTACAAGCATGTGCCCCTGGTGGAACGTAATCCCTGGCAGGCCGTCTATAACAATATTTTTGCCAGTCAGCTGCTGATCGAAGCTGCCATTTTATACGGGGTACAACGCTTTGTGCTCGTTTCCACCGATAAGGCGGTGCGGCCCACCAATGTAATGGGTGCATCCAAAAGGGTAACAGAACTGCTCATGCAGGCGTACAATGCCCAGTGTTGGCAAAGCTCGTGCCTCACCGAGGGCTGGAACAAAACTGCACCCCTGCAACACAACACCCGGTTTATGGGGGTGCGCTTTGGCAATGTGCTGGGCTCTTCTGGTTCGGTTATCCCACTGTTTACCCGCCAAATAGAGCGGGGCGGGCCAGTGACCGTAACCCACCCCGAGGTAACCAGGTATTTTATGTTAGCCGAAGAGGCAGCCCAGCTTATCCTCCAGGCCGGCGCCATGGGCGAGGGCGGTGAAATTTTTATTTTGAAGATGGGCCAACCCATTAAAATTGCCGACATGGCCCGCGAGCTCATCCGGCTGTGCGGCAAAGAGCCAGATACAGAGATTGCTATCGAATTCATCGGCCTGCGGGCAGGCGAAAAACTCTACGAAGAACTCATTACTGAAGGCGAAGGTATTGTCGCTACCCTGCACGAAAAAATTATGGTGCTCAAAAGCGACACCCGTCCCTTATGTCCGCAGCTGCACGCACAGCTACAAGCCTTGACCAGCCTGGCTGCCCAGCAAAACAGCCTAGGCATAAAAAATGTATTGCACGAGATGGTGGATGAATACACGGTAGATTATTCCACCTGCTAATACAGTCTGACTCGAAAAACTTGAACATTGTTGCGTTTATCGTTTTTACATACCAAACCCATCACCTAACAGGAGTCATCAACCAATGAACACTACTTCACATCCCCCTGGCACCAATGAAGCCCAACCGCGCGGTCAGGTTTCTGTTTCGCCCGAGGGAGAGGTTTTTTCTCTACCCACACCTGCTGACCTTGCGCAGGAAAACCAGCGTCTACAAGAGCTTGTTCGTGCTCAGCGCGCCCTGGGACGCGAGATCGTGGTGGTCATGGGGGTTGGCTTTGTTGGTGCGGTCATGGCCGGAGTAGTGGCAGATGCCGTACACCGGGAAACAGGCGAGCCGATGTATTTCGTTATA
>CAYPPC010000211.1:0-537 GCA_964412435.1 uncultured Paludibacter sp. | reverse complement strand
GCCGCTGATCGCCCGCTGCGTCAACGAGAAAAAAACGCTTACCGCTTCCTTTTCCTACGACGCCCTGGCTTTGGCCGACATTGTGGTGGTGGATGTACAGTGTGACTACCACAAAAATGCCTTGGGTGATGTGCGCGATGGGCACGCCGAAATCAAGGCACTGGAAGAGAGTCTGAAAATCATCGGCAAAAAAATTGCGCCCCACTGCCTGGTGGTTATCGAAACAACTGTACCGCCTGGCACCACGGAATACGTAGCCTACCCTATCCTCAAAAAGGCGTTTGAAGCCCGAAAACTTGGCGATCATTCCGCAGCGTCTGGAAACAATCAGACGGGCGTTGAACCTCTGCTGGCCCACAGCTACGAGCGGGTAATGCCCGGACGCGAGTATGTAGCCTCGATCCGTGATTTTTGGCGGGTATGCGCTGCCACCAATCCCGAGGCCCGGGACAAAGTGGTACGTTTTTTGAGTAACGTGCTCAATGTGGAAAAATATCCCCTCACCGTGCTGGATCGCCCTATAGAGAGCGAGACGTG
>CAYPPC010000210.1:0-5492 GCA_964412435.1 uncultured Paludibacter sp. | reverse complement strand
ACGGTCAGATTTCGTAAATCCTTTTCATGCTCGCGAAACACCCGTTTTTGAAACTCGGCAATATGTTTTTTTCTGGCGCGGTCGTCCGGCATATAGAACAATTCACGATTCAGATTATTGATCTCCTGTGAAGCCAGCCGGGCATAAGGCAAGGCTTTTTTCACATCACGCACGGTGCGCCAATAGAATCGCTCCTGCCTCCTGCTTTTGAAAACAAGCTCCGGATAAACATAGAGTGTCCGGAAAGTCTTCACGTAGATCTTTTCACTATTCTCTATCACATACTCCATAGGCACATGAGTAGCAGGCTCCCCGGTACCGGATAAAACTTCCCGGGATGCAGCCTGCTGCGATTTCACAGCCTGAGGCATAAGAAATAACAGCAGTAAAAAGTATAAGACTTTCTTACGGTACATTTTCACTGTTTACAAAACTACTCAATTAATGCATTGTCTGACTTTTTTACTACAAGTTTTATTCCAAACTTATCTTTGATACAGACTCCTCTCCTCTTACAAAACCACAGCAACCAAACAACAACAATATCATTTTAATGCAACACAAGACCAAGCCATATCACTTTCACACCAAAACACCATCTTTCGCTAAACTTTATCATAAGTCTTATCGTTTTAATTCTATATTACACCATCATCTTATGAAAAACTCTTTAAGAAAATTTGTTAGGATTTTGGTGCTGCTGACATGCACCACCGGCCTAAAGGCGCAAATTGCTCCTGTTGTACCCGGGTCCGCCACCATAGCAGGCGCTTCAGTGGCTGTACTCTCTGAGTGGAACAGCTTTCAAAATTTGCCCGCCCTCGGGCATATTGAAGGTATTGAAGTAGCTGTTCAGTACGAGAACCGGTTTATGCTTAAGGAACTGAGCACTAAAAGCATTCAGGCCGGGCTGAATGTAGGTTATGTGAATATTGGTGCGAGCTTCTCACATCAGGGTTACTCTATTTATAATGAAATGCTGGCAGGCATCGGCATTGCACGCAACTTTGATGACAAATTCTCAATGGGAGTACAGTTCGATTATTACACCGCTTATTTTCATGCGGCTGACGAAAGTCGTTACCGCGGAGTGCTGCTGGCACAATTTGGAGTTGCCTCCACCATTTTACCCGGATTCACCCTTGGGTTTCACACCTTCAATCCCTTTCAAAGCAATATAAAAACTGAATATACCATCAAAAGAGTTCCATCAGTTTTTAGCATCGGTACCCACTACGCCTTTGCCCGCAATCTTATTTGGCTCACTCAGATAGATAAGGAAATAAGCAGCAACTACCGCTTTGCTACAGGATTTGAATATCAAATGGTGCAGGAGTTTACTGTCAAACTGGGCGCCTATGCTTCCGACTTCCTGGTACCATCTATCGGTTTTGGTCTTCATTTAGGCAGTTTTCATTTTCACCTGAATGGTGAAATGCACCCCTTGCTGGGACTTAATACCCTCGGAAATTTAAGATACCGTTTCTAAGGATGAACATCTCGAAGCACATATTATTAACGGTTCTGCTTACAGCGTCGCTTAGCCTGCCGGCATGGAGCCAGGTCATTGATATAGAGCAAATAATCGCAGATATCTATGAACAGATGTCGGAAGAGTCGGAAACAACTATTGACTTTGAAACTCTGTTTGAGGATCTGATGGAGCTGCTTGAAAACCCGATTCAAATTAACCGGGCTACCCCGGAAAGGCTTAATAAACTACATTTTCTTACCGACGTACAGGTCGACAATATCCTGTATTATCTGTACAGGCACAACGGAATGCAGACCATTTATGAGCTGCAGTTGGTGGATGGGCTCGATATGACAGATATCCGGAATATGCTCCCCTTTCTGGTGCTGGGGGAGGGGGCAAAACAAAAGGAGAAGATCGATCCCAAAGATATTTTCAAGTACGGTAAAAACGAAGTCTATCTCAGACTCGACCGACTGCTGGAAAAGCGGGAAGGCTTCAGACATTTACCACCCGGTGAAGAAAAAGCAGAGGAGCTAAACGCAAAAAAGTACCTGGGAGATCCGTTTTACAACAGCATAAAGTATCGTTTTCGCTATCGTGATAAAATTCAGTTTGGATTAACAGCAGAAAAAGATCCGGGTGAACAATTTTGGGGTAACCACCACAAAGGTTATGACTTTTATTCCGGTTACCTGGAGATTAAAAACATGGGCCGGATAAAAAGCCTGGTCGCGGGTGATTATCGGGCTAATTTTGGACAGGGTTTAATAATGCGTACCAACTTCTCTATGGGAAAATCAGCTTACGTAATGCAGGTTACTCCAAGAGCGGACGGGCTAAGGAAATTTAGCTCGACCGCTGAGTATGATATTTTCAGAGGAGCCGGAGCCACTGTTCGCCTGGGAAAACTTGATGTAACCGGTTTTTATTCTGCCAAAAAAATTGATGCCGACACAACAGGCGGAAATTTCACTTCAATCATTAAATCAGGTCTGCATCGAACTGCAGGCGATTTAGCTAAAAAGAACACGGTTTTGCAGCAGATAATTGGTGGAAACATCAGCTTCAATCAGCGCTGGTTTCAAATTGGTGCCACCGCCTACTACACCCATTTCAATATGGAGCTGCAACCCCGCCCTGCCACTTACAACAGCCTTTACTTCCGGGGCAATGAGCAATCGGCCGCCAGCATCAACTATAAAGCCCGCTGGCAGAAAATCAACTTTTTTGGCGAAACAGCCATAACAGACCGGAAAGCACTAGCCACAATCAACGGAATCAGTCTCTACCCCACCTCCAGGGTGGGCTTGGTTGCACTGCACCGCTATTTTTCGGAGGATTTCCACTTGCTTTTTGCAAAAACCTTTTCAGAATCGTCCCGGGTAAATAACGAAACCGGATTCTATATAGGTGCCGAGATTTTACCTTTTCGCTACTGGAAAATATCAGCTTATGCTGACAGTTACCGTTTCCCCTGGTTAAAACCGCAGATTGAGTCACCCTCCCACGGTAAAGATTTTCTGGTGCAGGCTGAATACCGGCCCCGCCGAAATGTAAATATGTACTGGCGGTTCAAACATGAATCCTCGCTGCACAACTACAGCGACACGATTACCATCATGCCGGTCCTGACTATGCATACCAAATGGCAGCTGCGCTACCGGCTAAACTACACTTTTGGCAAGTTTGAATTTAAAAATCAGATCGATGCCAATGGTTTTAATAATGATATAGACAAGAGCACCTATGGCTTTTCGGCACTGCAGGATATCAGTTATAATTTTAAGACTACACCTCTGCAACTCAACCTCCGCCTGCAGGCTTTTGATGCCCGCAACTACAACAACCGCATCTATGTGTATGAGCGTGATATTCTTTATGCTTTCTCTATTCCGATGAATTACGGACTCGGATCACGCTACTACTTAAACGCAAGGTATGATATTGGCAACAATTTATCACTTTGGTTCAAACTGATGCAAACCGTCTATGCCGACGACCGGGAGTCCCAGGGAAGCGGCAATGAAGAGATTCCCGGTAACAGAAAAACAGATGTCCGCTTCCTGCTGCGCTGGAAATTTTGATATAAACTATAAAACATGTCAAAAAAACGGTCAAACGCCACTCAAAGATCTCATTTTGTTATCTTTGCAGTTCCAAAATTTATTTGAACACTTCTTATGTCTAAAAAACTAATTGCTGCATCTGCTTTTGCAGACTCCAAACCCCACTATGAAATTTTGAACGGCCTGCGCGGTGTTGCCGCCCTCATGGTTATCTGGTATCACGTGTTTGAGGCTTTTGCCACCAGTCCGGCCGACCAACACTTTAATCACGGCTACCTGGCGGTTGACTTTTTCTTCGTTTTGTCCGGTTTTGTAATTGGTTATGCTTACGACGATCGCTGGCACCGAATGAGCACCAAAGATTTTTTCAAACGCCGATTGGTTCGCCTGCACCCCATGGTGGTGATGGGCGCCGTAATAGGTCTTATCACCTTCCTTATCCAGGGAGGCGTGCAGTGGGATGGAACTAAAATATCGATTTCACTATCTATGTTTGCCTTGCTGCTAACCATGTTTTTTATTCCGGCAGTGCCGGGAACGGGTATGGAGGTGCGCGGCAACGGTGAGATGTTTCCACTGAACGGCCCCAGCTGGTCGCTGTTTTTCGAATATATCGCCAATATATTTTACGCACTCTTTATCCGCCGTATGTCCACCAAAGCACTGCGGGCAATGGTGGTGCTGACCGGCGCAGGTCTGGCTTACTACGCTATCGGCAACCTCTCCGGCTATGGTAATTTAGGTGTCGGCTGGTCACTTTTAGATAACAACTTCTTAGGCGGGATGCTGCGGGTGATGTTCTCTTTCTCCGCCGGAATGCTGCTTTCACGCAATTTTAAACCGATTAAAGTACGGGGCGCTTTCTGGATAGCCAGTGCAGTTATTATTATATTATTATCTGTTCCCTATATTGGCACGGTTGAGCAAAGCTGGATGAATGGTATTTACGACTCGGTGCTGGTTATCCTTGTATTCCCTTTTCTGGTCTATTTAGGCGCCTCCGGCAAAGTGACCGACAATAAGACCAAAGTGCTCTGCAAAACTCTCGGAGACATCTCCTATCCGCTCTATATGATTCACTATCCCTTTATGTATCTATATTATGCCTGGATATGGGATAATGGCTTCACTTTTGCACAGACCTGGCACGTAGCTTTATTGCTTTTCTTCGGAAACATCGCATTAGCCTGGGTGATTTTGAAAGTTTATGATATTCCGGTACGGAGATATCTGGGCAAGAAGCTTCTTGCTAAGAAATAAAATATTTACTTCTGATATATCAGAAAGTAAATACTAAGATACTTATTAATAACCCCGACTTTCTCAAGTCGGGGTTTTAATTTAGCGGGTAAACCGGAGTTTAGCCCAGGCTTATTCATCTATTTGGGCTAAAGTCCGTTTGTTATCATATTATCTGCAATCCACAACTTAAAAGTCGTGGCAATTGAGTCGTTCTTTCGGGATGGCCAAAAGGACTTTTAAAACAAAAAAAAACCCCGTCTCGCAATCAAGCAAGACGGGATTTCTAATTATCTGTATTTCCTAAGAATTACAATTGCGGACCAGCAACTTTCAATGCAATAGCATCTTCGTTGTCGCAATACTGCTCAAAGTTAGCAATGTATTTCTCAGCCAGTGATTTTGCTTTTTTCTCCCACTCGGCAACATCTGCGTAAGTGTTGCGCGGGTCAAGAATCTCTGTATCTACATTGTTCAGTGCTGTAGGAGCTACCAGGTTCAGAATTGGAATGTTTACTGTTTCTGCCTCTTCGATAGATCCGTCGATGATAGCATCGATTATTGCACGAGTATTTTTCAGAGAGATACGGTTTCCTGTACCGTTCCATCCTGTATTCACCAGGTAAACTTTCGCGTTGTGCTCCTGTGCTTTGCCAATCAAAGTTTTAGCATACATAGTTGGGTGCAGTGTCAGGAAAGCTTCACCAAAT
>CAYPPC010000209.1:0-5507 GCA_964412435.1 uncultured Paludibacter sp. | reverse complement strand
ACTCGACGAGAATGAAATTAAGAAAGATGACTATCTGCTGCTTGCCTCTGTAGGTGCCGGTATGAGCATCAACAGCATTGTTTACAAAATGCCTTAAGCAGCTTTGACAGAATAGATTCAAAAGAATAAAAAAGCCCGTATTTGCTTCAGCAGATACGGGCTTTTCTGTACTTGAAAGTTGTCGTTTATCCGGTAATTTAGAACGGGTTTAATTATCTTCCCAGTTCAGCCAGGATATCCTCAATATCTTCGATGCAGCTGCCACAAACGGTGCCTGCTTCAGTTTCATCACCAACCTCTTCGACCGTGTGCAGGTCTTTTTCTTTAATTGCTGCAACAATTTCTCCTTTTGTAATGCCCATGCAGTTACATACAATGTCAAAATCTTCCATATTAGTATTTCTTTTTATTAGTAAATATTGATTTTACAAGATAAAATATATTGAATCCCGGAAAGCGGATAACTCAGAGTTTATCCGCGTCTGAACCAGCCCTTCCTTTTGGGAGCGGGTGCACTGTCGGGAATAAATCCTCCGGAAATGGGGGAGTGAGGGCTTCCTGACATCACCATGCGGTAAATTACTCCCCAGTCGGGTAGCCCTCCCAGGTTTCTGTCATCAATAAAGAGTTCGGCATTCAGCTTACGTGGCTGCCCGTCGATCTTCTCACCCTCCGGGTAGTTGCTGTTTACAGCGTAAAACTCAAGTCCGCGTTCGCGGCAATAATCTACGGCCTCTTGAAGCAATTCCCCTTCCCGAACGGTCCAGAGAATAAGCTGATGGCGTCCCTCTTCCTGAATTTTTTTCAGGGTGTCAATAGCAAAAGGGACTTCACGTCCAATTTTTGGATATTCGTGGGTTACGATGGTACCGTCAAAATCTACTGCAATTATCATAGTTTCAATCAAAATAGTAAAAGGTTAAACATAGCGATCACCCGATCTGGAATCAGAATCGACATCCAGGTCAAGTTCGCGGATCAATTTGGTGCGCGAAGGCTTGCAAAAATAAAGTGCAATGGCCGCAATACCCGATGCAAAAACCATCGATTGTGAGCGCATAAAGAATACCAGAGTAACTCCAAGCAGCAATCCGAAACCGACTACCCAAAGACGGGTTATGGCCGCTTTTCGATACTTCGTCAGTTTGACGTAACGGTCCTCTTCACGCTGAAGTTTCAATGTATGTTTATGGAACAAATAAAGTGCCAGAGGTATCGAGGTCAGCAGGAAGAAGAGGTACACCGATTGTATTTTCGATGCAATATCGCTCATCGGATCCAGTTTTCTGACCGGTATTTCGGCAAATGTAATATAGAACACAACCAAAACTATCAGAATTGTAATCAGATAGATGGTATAATAAACGGTGTTTATTGAGCGTCCGATCATTCTTATGTCTCTTTCAATGCTCATATCAATGCTTATTTATTATTAAATGAGTTGGTAAACTCCACCCGGTTGAGAATGGAGCGTCCCAGTGTAACTTCATCAGTATATTCAAGTTCATCACCAATGGCAACGCCGCGGGCAATGGTTGTTATCTTAACATCCGACGGAGAGAGTTTTCTGAAAATATAGAAGTTGGTGGTGTCACCCTCCATGGTGGTACTGAGTGCCAGTATTACCTCTTTGATATTTTCCTCTTCCACCCGTTTTACAAGACTTTCAATTTGCAGATCGTTGGGTCCGACACCATCCATAGGTGAAATAATTCCGCCCAGCACATGGTAGAGACCGTTAAACTGCTGTGTGTTTTCAATGGTCATCACATCCTTAATGTTCTCCACAACACAAACGGTTTGCCCGTCACGGGCATGACTGCTACAGATTTGACAAATCTCAGTGTCAGAGATATTGTGGCACCTTTTGCAGTAAACTATCTCTTTGCGCAACTTAATCATGGTGTTGCCAAACAGCTCCACATCAGCCTCAGACTGCTTCAAAAGGTGCAACACCAGTCGCAAAGCAGTTTTGCGCCCGATGCCGGGAAGTTTTGAAAATTCCGAGACAGCATTTTCAAGAAGTGCTGATGATAGTTGTAAACTCATAGGATAAGTAGTAAAACGAGCACAAAAATAATAAAAATATTTCGATTTTCATCTCAAAAAAGCATAATAGAACAGTTAAAATCAGTATGGAAAAATAAAATTCATCATTTTTATGTGAATTGTTTTGTGGCCTGAAATAATAGTGTTATATTTGCACTCGCAAAAAAGAAATAAAGTTCGGGATGTAGCTCAGTCCGGTTTAGAGTACACGTCTGGGGGGCGTGGGGTCGGAGGTTCGAATCCTCTCATCCCGACTGAAAAAGAAGTGATTTACAGCAGTAAGTCACTTCTTTAGTTTTAAAAGTCTTTTTACATAAATATTTTCGATTCCAAGCTTTTGTCGCCGGTAATAACTAATAATTGTTTTCTTGAAAAACTTTGATTTCTCATTGGCCGTTTGTACCTTTGCGACACCTTACATAAAAACAAATATAACCTGATTTTTCTACCTGTTCTAACTGCCTTATTGCTTTCGTTATATAAGGCTGTTATTTCGGAAAAATCACAAAACCAGTTAACATGAATCGATTACTACTATCATTACTCACCTACCTGCTTTTCACCTCAGTTCTTTGGGCCGGTCAGCGAGATATTGCTGAAGCAGAGCGAATTGCATCGCAGTTTTTCTCTTCAACTTCGACGTTTTCAGGCAGGCAGCAAATCAAGCAAGCCGATTTGCCAATGCAATTGCTGATGAAAAAAGCAGATGAAAATCAACAGGAGAAAGACCTTTATTATGTTTTTGGAGTTAAAGATGCTCCCGGGTTTGTAATTGTTTCCGGAGATGAGCGGAGTGCCGACGTTTTGGCCTATTCTGAAACTAACTCCTTTGATCCGGACAATATCCCGATAAATATGCAGGAATGGCTCCGGTTTTATGAGGCAGAATTGTCTGCTTTGGAAGAGAATGGAACTGCCCGCCCGGGTTATTATCAAACTCCTGCAAAGGCTGAAGCTCCATCTCAGTTTGCCCCCTCCATTGAGCCCCTGTTGGGCAATATCAAGTGGAATCAGTATGCACCATACAATAATTATAGCCCTATAATTCCGGCAACAAACGAACGTGCTGTAACCGGCTGTGTGGCAACAGCTATGGCTATGGTAATGAAATATCATGAGTGGCCGGTTCAGGGAAAAGGGTCACGATCTTATACAACAGATACTCATAAGATTAATTTGAGTTCTAATTTTTCTCAGGTTACTTTTGATTGGGCCAATATGACTGATACTTATAATAATAACAGCAGCAGTGCAGCCAATGAAGCCGTAGCGGTTTTAATGTATAACTGCGGGGTGTCGGTGAGTATGGACTTTGCCGATGTAAGCGGCGCACGCAGTGAGAATATAGCACCTGCTCTGGTGAATTATTTCAGCTATGATAAGAATGCTCAGTTCTGGAAGCGTGACTACTATACCCGCGATGAATGGATCGAAATAATTAAAATCGAGTTGAATGAAAATCGTCCGGTAATCTATGCGGGTCACGCTCCCGATGGCGGACACCAGTTTGTGTGTGATGGTTACGATAACAACGGATTTTTCCACTTTAATTGGGGCTGGGGCGGACTCTCTGACGGTTATTTCAGAATTTCATCATTAGCTCCATCCGATCAGGGTGCCGGTAGCAGTATCGGTGGCTACAACTCCTACCAGTCAATCATCACCGGAGTGCAAAAACCGACAGCAGGTTCCACCATTGTTACTCAGTTTCATATGGGCGATACGATTATTTATCCCCATGGGGAGTTTATAAAGACAGGAGTTATCAATGTTGAAGTGAAAGCAGCATATAATTACGGAGCAAATGATTTGAACAACTCTTTTCTGGCATTGGGGGTCTATGATAATAACGATAATCTGGTAAAAAGACTTCATACGTATAAGTTAGAGGCCAACCTGCCTCCGGGATGGGGGTATTCCTCTTTACCTTTCAGTCTGGGAGGTAAGTTTGATGGTATTGAGCCGGGAAGTTACAGAGTATTTCCAATCTTTACTTCAGATAATGATCCTGAATGGACTAAGATGAGAGGTTATGTAGGGCGTCCCGCACATCTGAATCTCACAGTAACAGAAACTACAGTTCAGTTTTCTACTTCGAATAATCAACTCCCTGTGCTGGAGCTGCAAGAGCTGAAGAGCACAGGAAATATCTATGCAACAAAAAGTGCCCGCATCGCTATGACCGTAAAGAACAGCGGCCAGGAGTTTAATGCTTTGCTTGGTTTAGTAATGCAAAAAGCAGACAATCCATTGGTAACTGATACCATTCATCTGCAAAATGTAAATATTGCAGCGGGCGAAACCAGAGAGTTTGAGGTAAGTTCAAGAGTGAATCTCAACCCCGGAGAGTATTTGCTGAAAGCTGTTTACAACCCGGCGAACCATCCTTACTCTAAGCTGGTTGAAACCTTGGGTGATCCTGTCACGGTACAGGTGAAAATGTTACCGGCGGGTGACCCTGCCTTACTGCTGACTAAAACGGTTCAGTTAAGAGGATCCGGTCCGGTTTATATCGGTCAAAAAGCAGTCCTGGATGCCACAATCTCGAATAGCGGAGCTCCTTTTGACAATAAAGTAATCAGCTTTATTTTCAACGAAGCGGGTGGAAGTTCATTAACTTACATTGGTTATCAGGATTACTTTATTGATCAGGGTGAAACTGTAGATGTTGAGTTTGGAGGAAGCATTGATCTTGATCCCGGAAGATATATGATGGCAACTTTCTTTGAGGGACCCAACGGCTGGGCACAAATGGAGCCAAAGAATATGTCTAAAATACTCTTTGATTTAAGTTTCGCACCGACAGGTGTAGGTCATGTTAAGGTTGATAATGATATCCACGTATATCCCAACCCGGTGATAACTCATTTAAATATTGAGAGCAAAAACAGCATCAAGGATGTGGAGGTATTTGATTTCAGCGGCAAACTGGTAAAAGCCCAAAGAAGCCCGGATTCAAACCATTTAAGTATAGATGTGTCATCCATGCCTGCAGGAAATTACCTGCTTAAAGTGGTAACTACAGAGGGTATGGCGGTTCAACACTTTATTAAACAGGATTAAACAAGAAAGCATATGAAATTTAAAACTTTATTGATGGTTGTTTTGCTTGCATTCACTTTTCAGGCTTGTAAAACCTCCAAACAGAAACAAAATCAAATACCGGATATGGCCTCAGCGGTAGAGCAAACTATTATTTATAAAACTGTTGCTGACTTCAGCAAACAGGTGCCTCTGCTGATGAATGAGGGTAAAACAGAAATTATTTCCTACCCGCATCCCGGAGATTTGACTTATCAGGGAAAACTTGTCCTGCCTGTTTTACTGGAAGGGGGATACCTGCTTGATAATCGGGGGATCTCAAAAAATGTGGTTTTCACGAGCTACACTTATGAAGAGTATGCAGCTTTGAAATCAGCACCAGCTTTGAAAGTAACAACTTTCATTGCAGGGATTTT
>CAYPPC010000208.1:0-5572 GCA_964412435.1 uncultured Paludibacter sp. | reverse complement strand
TTCATTTTTAATTTTTTCATTTCCAGCTGAGCCTGTTTTTTTTCCAGTTTCAGTTGTCTCTGCAGAAGTTTAATCTCCTGTTCGTAACCGCTCAGTTCCCGCTGCCGCTCTTTAATTTCGCGGTCTTTATCATTTAACTCACGCTCAACATCAGCCAGAGCAGCCACATTTTGCTTTAATTCATAACGTTTATCATCCCAAATCTGTTCGGCATACTCCAGACGCTGCTCGCGTTCGCTCAAACGCTGGGCCTGCTCTTCCATTTGCCAGCTGCTGAGGGCCATTCTATTTTTTCTTAACTCTTTGCGCTCTTTGCGAATAATTTTCAGCTCCCTGTCACGAAGTTTTTTATCGCGTTTCAAAATTTTCTCGTCTTCCTTATAAAACTTGCGTTTCTCCCTCAGATTTTTACGCTCATTTCTCAAAAGTTTTTCAAAGTCTTTAGCCTGTTTCTGAAATGATTTCAGCTCCTGTCCGTTTTTCTTCAGCAACGCCTCCAGCAATTTCACCTCATCCATATACTGTCTCCCGTCAGTTTTGTAGGGTAACAATCTTTCGATATCCACCACTTCAAAAATTGGACGCTCCCACTCATAGAAACGGGTGTTATAATAAGCCGGATCTTGCTGTACCTGCACCGGTACCTGAATCACCTCATATACAGTGTCCGGTACTTGCTGCGGTGAAATGACTACCGGAGCCTGTGCCACAGACGTTGCGCTCCAGCTACCAGCAAGCAGAATGGCACCTGCCAGAAATATCCTTTGAAAAGTTTTCATATTTTGTCTTTTTAGTAATTTATATTAATTCGACAAATATAAAGATATTTTTTCAATAATCATATTAATAAAGTGATTTAGCTTCAGTTTATCACGTAAAAAGTGATGCAAATTTAAGTTTTCACCTGACAAGCGGCATCGGTTCACTTATTAATTCGTATCTTTGCAAGCGAATTTCACGAAATCACTACAATATGTCAAACATACGTTTCAATGCAATAGAAGAAGCAACCGGAAGAAAACCCGTTGAAGTGCCGCATTCCGCTATGCGCGCACCGGAGTATTATGGAAATTTGGTTTTTGACCGGAAGCAGATGAATAAATACCTCTCTAAGGATACCCGGAAGGCGTTGACTGACACTATCGATAAGGGCAAAAGATTACCGCGCGAGATTGCAGAACATGTGGCTGAAGGTATGAAGCGCTGGGCCATCGAGATGGGTGCCACTCACTATTCGCACTGGTTTCAGCCGCTCAATGACAGCACGGCTGAAAAACATGACTCTTTTGTGGACTACGCCGCTCTGCCGGGAGGTGATATTGTTGAGAAATTTTCCGGCAACCTGTTAGTGCAGCAGGAACCGGATGCTTCGAGCTTTCCGAGTGGCGGACTGCGCAACACATTTGAAGCACGCGGCTACACCGCCTGGGACCCCTCATCACCGGCATTTATCGTAGATGACACACTTTGCATTCCAACGGTATTTATCGCCTACACCGGCGAAGCACTTGACTATAAAACTCCTTTTCTCAAATCGCTCTCAGCGCTGGACAAATCCGCTGTGGAGGTGTGCAAGCTCTTTGACCCGGCGGTGAAAAAGGTGATCACCTACCTGGGATGGGAGCAGGAGTTTTTCTTAGTAGATATCGGACTCTATCACAGCCGCCCCGATCTGAAACTGACCGGCAGGACTCTGATGGGACACGAAAGTGCCAAAAATCAGCAGCTGGACGATCACTACTTCGCCGCCATTCCCGAACGGGTGGCTGCCTATCTTCGTGAGGTGGAAATGGAGGCCTATAAATATGGTATTCCCTTAAAAACCCGCCACAATGAAGTGGCCCCCAATCAGTTTGAAATTGCTCCGATTTATGGTGAGGCCAATCTGGCCAACGACCAGAATCTGATTATGATGTCGGTGCTGGATAAGGTTGCCCTGAAGCACAACTTCAAACTTTTGCTGCATGAGAAACCTTTTGCCGGCATCAACGGATCGGGCAAACACAACAACTGGTCACTGGCTACCGACACAGGCACAGGACTTTTCACTCCAGGCAAAACTGCTCATGAAAATCTGCAGTTTATCACCTTTCTGGTGAATGCGATGATGGCTGTTTTCAAGCATAACGATCTGTTGAAAGCATCCATAATGACCGGACCCAATGCACAAAGGCTGGGTGCCAATGAAGCGCCGCCCACCATTATATCTGTATTTCTGGGACAGGAGATTGCCTCTGTACTGGATAAAATTGAGACCAATGCCAATGGCGATGATATCAGCGTGGAAACGCTGCAAAAAATGAAGCTGGGGCTGGCACACCTGCCGGAAGTGATCATGGACAACACCGATCGGAACCGTACCTCGCCCTTTGCTTTCACCGGCAACCGCTTTGAGTTTCGTGCCGTTGGCTCCTCAGCTAACTGCGCCGCTTCATTGATTGTGCTCAACTCCATTATGGCCAAGCAGCTGATCGATTTCAAGCAGGAGATAGACCGGAAAATGGAAGCAGGCCTGGCCAAAGAGGAGGCTATTTATGATACTATTCGGGTTTATATCCGCACAAGTAAAGATATCCGTTTCGACGGCAACGGTTACAGCGAAGAGTGGCACGAAGAGGCCAAAAAGCGTGGTCTGAACTGCGAAACCAGCGTTCCGCTTATCTATGACAGCTATGTGAGCGAACAGTCAGTAAGCATGTTTGAGCAGGTGGGCGTGATGAATCGCCGCGAACTGGAAGCCCGGAACGAAGTGAAATGGGAGACCTATACCAAAAAGGTGCAAATTGAAGCGCGCGTGCTCGGCGACCTCTCCATGAACCATATTATTCCTGTAGCCACTAAATATCAGACCGCCCTGCTGGATAATGTAACCAAGCTGAATGCAGTGTTTGATGCCGAAAAAGCCAAACAGTTGAACGAGCTCGACATTTTCCTGATTGAAGAGATTGCCAGGCACATTTCAGGCATTAAAAACAATGTCGATCTGATGGTAGAAGCGAGAAGAACAGCCAATGTGATTGAGAGCGAAAGAGAAAAAGCGATCGCCTATTATGACACAGTAGCCCCTTATCTCAATATTATCCGCTACCATACAGACAAGCTGGAACTGGTTGTAGATAATCAGATCTGGCCTCTGCCCAAATACAGAGAGTTGCTTTTTATCAGCTGATTTCAACACATAAAGGATTATATTTCTACGCCAAATTCTCAAATTGAAAATTTGGCGTTCTTTTTTGCAAAGTCCTTTATTATTTTGCAAACACACAGCCTGAAAGGCTAAACTTTGATAACCGTGGGGCATAGACCCACGGAATCAAACTACCGGCTAATCACTGCCTGGAAGGCAAGACCCGGAGGGGCAGAACTTCTTATCTCCCGCTTTCAGCCAGGTTCTGCAAGTCCTGAATCATAAAAAGCAATAAAAAACTCTACCTTATTTAATTTATTTTTCTAAAACGAAATAGTAGCCTTCTGCCAATTTCTGCAAGGTTTAAACGCCGCACTATATCTCTGCGAGATGACAAGGACCTATTTGACTAATGCCCGTCGACAAAGATTATCACATACACCCAATGCACATACCGACGGGGTATAAAGACTGCATTGTATCAAAATTATATTTTTCGGAAAACTATCAAACGGTCAATTTTATCGCTCTGCAATCTGCTTTTTTGCAAACTCACAGCCTGATGATTGTGAAATCAGATTGAACTTATAATCAAACGCACAGCCTGAAAGGCTGAACATTGATAACCGTGGGTCATCGACCCACGGAACTGAACTAACGGATAATCACTGCCTGGAAGGCAAGACCCGGAGGGGCAGAACTTTTTATCTCCCGCTTTCGGTCAAGCTCTGCAAGGTTCGGGTCAAAAAAGCAGTAAAAACCCAACTTATTTAGTGTCTTCTCCATGCAATGATCATACTACATAATTATTATATAAAACATTATCGCAATCAGGACAAACAACAACTCAACACCATTCCCGCCGATCAACTTACACTTTAACACAAACCATGAACTTTTAATAACGTCTGCTTGTTTAACATTCAGATAAAGTCCGTTTAACTTTTTAACTCATTAAGTATGAAAACACGAATTTCCTTTATACTTTTTATGGGGATATTCTCCCTCGGCACTCTCTCTGCCCAAAACCCGGCACACGAATTAGCCACGCCCGACCGCAGACATGCTGCCTATCTGGAGTTTTTAGGATGGGGTATGATTTATTCGCTCAACTATGAGTACCGGCTGCCAATTACTGAAAAACAAAAAATCACCTTCGGTGCCGGTGGCACAGCCATAAGTATTTTCAACACCTCTATTTTTTTAGGCGGGCTTCATCTTGGCTATCTTTATGGCAAAACTCATATGGCTGAAGTTGGCGTGACACCATCAATGGGCATCTCAGATTATGGAGACAAAGGAATGTTTTTTACGGCAAAAGCAGGTTATCGCTACGAGATTCCTATGAACGGGATTAATCTTCGGGCCGGGATTGCTCCAATAATAGCACCTAACGGGGAATTCAGAACCAGCATTTACCTCTCTATAGGTAAAGCTTTCTAAGCTAAACCGGAGCTTTTTCACATAAATATGAAGATAAAAATTTTATTAGCAATAAATTGAGTAACTTTGCAACCGAAATATTTTTACCCACTGTGCTGTTTCGTGAGGAAACAGGCAGATAAGTATATAGTGAAGTTAAACCGCTTACGCAAGTAAAGCAAAAACAAAAAACCAATGGGAAATATCGTTGCAATTGTAGGGCGCCCCAATGTGGGAAAATCGACCCTTTTTAACAGACTTACCAAAACACGCCGGGCCATCGTTACCGAGCAGGCCGGCACCACCCGCGACCGCCAGTATGGAAAAAGTGAATGGGAAGGACAAGAATTTTCTGTGATTGACACAGGAGGATGGGTGGTTAATTCGGACGACATTTTTGAAGATGAAATAAAAAATCATGTGAAAATTGCCATCGACGAATCGGACATTATCCTTTTTGTGGTGGACAACATGACCGGAGTCACCGACATGGACAGTGCCGTGGCACAAATTCTGCGTCAGACTCAGAAACCTGTGGTGCTCGTAGCCAACAAAACAGACACTTTCGATCTGCAATATCAGTCTGCCGAGTTTTACAGTCTCGGACTGGGCGATCCGTTTATTGTGTCGTCGATCAACGGACTGGGCACTGGTGAACTGCTCGACAAATTAGTGACACTTTTCACCCCTGAGGGTGTAAATGAGCCGGAAGAGGAGCTCCCCCGGATTGCGGTTGTGGGCCGCCCCAATGCCGGCAAATCATCTCTGATTAATGCACTCTTAGATGAAGAGCGCACCATCGTTACCGACATTGCCGGCACAACACGCGACTCTATCTATCTGGAGTATAACAAATTTGGACACAAATTTTACCTGGTGGACACTGCCGGTATCCGTAAAAAAGCAAAGGTACATGAGGATCTGGAGTACTACTCTGTGGTGCGCTCCATCCGGGCCATTGAAAACTCTGATGTTTGTGTGCTGATGGTGGATGCCCTTCGGGGGATTGAAAGCCAGGATATG
>CAYPPC010000207.1:3751-5584 GCA_964412435.1 uncultured Paludibacter sp. | reverse complement strand
CCCACGACCTGCTGATTACAAATCAGCTGCTCTGGCCAACTGAGCTAAAGAGGCAGTTGGGTAAGCGATCCACATCGCACCGCTACGACCTTGTACCCTTGCTGCGGTCAGGCCCTGGGGGAGTTCGAAGGGAGCTGGTCGTGTAGGACTTACCCAACTGCAAAAGTAGTACATTTTTCCGAATTTGCAAAATAATTTCCCTCTGAATATGCCCTGTTGGGCTTAATAGATTAATAATCTGTGAGATAATTGTTGAATTATTTTGAATTATTTTTTCTGCGTCCCGGTAAGATTAGTAAAGTGACCGGTTTTTGGGTTTTATTGATAAAATATTTTCGAAGATTTATACAATTGCTTAACTTCGCAAAAATTAAAATGATGAACGAAGCTACATTAGATTTTATCAGAAAACATGAAAAGACAGATGTTCATGAATTATCGCTGATGGCTAAAAACTATCCTGATGTGGATATGCCGCTGGCTCTTCGTCAGATAACCGGCCGACAAAAAGTACGGGAAAAGATTCCTCAGTATTACGCCTGTGAACAGCTGCTCTACCCTGTCCGGCTCTCCCTGGAACAGTCCTCTTCCGAGCTTACTGCTCTTTATAAATCTCAACTGTGCGAAGGGAAGCTTATGGCTGATTTGACTGGGGGGTTCGGAGTGGACAGTTACTTTTTATCTGCTAATTTTGAGAGCTTTAGCTATGTAGAGCGAGATGAAGAGTTGTGTCATCTCGCCGGGCATAATTTCAATGTTTTAGGTCGTAAAAATATCAATGTAGTCCACAGTACGGCAGAGGCATTTTTGGAAACCACCGAAAAGATGGACTGGATCTATCTGGATCCGGCCCGCCGGAAAAAATCGGGAGGAAAGGCTGTTCTGCTAAGTGATTCTGAGCCTGATCTCAGTCTGATTTTGGAATCTCTCTATGCTAAAAGCGACCATATTTTGGTTAAGCTGTCTCCTATGCTGGATGTGATGTCACTTATAAGAGATTTAAGAGGATTGCGTGAAATACATATTCTTGCTGTGGAGAATGAGTGTAAAGAGCTTGTAGTTCTCCTGAAAAAGGGATATACCGGAAAACAGAAAATAGTAAGCAGAGGTTTTCTGAAAAATAAAAAAACACAAAGCTTTGATTTTGACTTAAACAGAGAGATTAATGTAAAAGCATTTTACAGTAATGAGGTGTTGGATTACCTCTATGAGCCTAATGCAGCCATTCTAAAAGCCGGAGCTTTCAAATTAATTTCCGGACATTACGGAGTGCACAAACTGCATCCCAACAGCCACCTATACACTTCAGAAGAGCTTGTAATTGATTTTCCCGGAAGAATTTTCCGGATAAAGGGTGTTTATGATTTCAGTAAAAAGAGCATCAAAGAGCTGAAGAGTCAAATCAGCCAAACCAACCTGACGATAAGGAACTTTCCGGCTTCAGTAGCTGATTTAAGGAAGAGGTTAAAACTGGAAGAAGGTGGTGATAGTTACCTCTTTGCAACTACCCTTTCAGAGGGGTCCAAGGTGCTTATTCTTTGTGAAAAAGTATAAAACAAAAGAGCAAACCGGTTTTAACTGATTTGCTCTTTTAATATTTGATTTTCAAACTTTTATTTTACCATTTACTGGAAAAAATTTGCGGGTTCACATTGATAGAAACAAAAGCCCAGTCCTGCCAAACTTTAGGATCACCTCCTTTAGCAAATTTCAGACTTTCTGTTCCGAATAAGGTGGAATAACCACAGATCAGTCTTACATTTTTCATAATTGTGTAATCAAACTGCAGGTCAATTTCGGATGCCATACCTTTTTTCACCTTATCACCATTAT
>CAYPPC010000207.1:0-3741 GCA_964412435.1 uncultured Paludibacter sp. | reverse complement strand
GCATCAGCTGCCATGGAGAGGTGGTGGAATCTGGCAAGAAACTGATATTTGGGCTGAGGAGTATAAGTTACACCCACGTACTTGTCAAAAACTCCAAGATTCATCCCGCTGAGATAGCCTGAGGCTATAAACACGTCCATAGCACCATAAAAAGCGTGATTACCGGCGTGAAGTGTATTAAAAGCATTGAAGGTGCTGTTGCTGTTGGGTGAGTTGCTCTCTTCACCGCTTAAGAAGTCAAGACCGGCAAACACTTTAGTTACCTTATCAATATTATAGTCTGCTCTGAGTGCCATCATGTAGGCAGAAACTTTGTCAGTTGATTGTCTTCCTTCTCCCATTTGGTAATAAGCTGTTCCCTGCAGACGCAACTCTTTGATCGGATTGAAAATCAGATTTACTCCCAAAGTTTGCAGATAAGCAGTCTCCGGACTTGCGGGAGTTCCCACCTCGTATCCCATATTTGTAAACATAAAGGAAGGTGTGAAGCTTGCCATCTCATTGTATTGGTAGTTTAGCAGCTGCATAGTTTTATAAGGAATGGCACCATTAAAGTAAGTACCTCCTTTATTTTTCTGTTCCTGGTTGAGTGCCAGCACCAAATCGAGCTGATGCTCTTTGGTAAGATAACCCAATTTCAAAGCATCATGAAAAAATCCGGCCTGATTCCAGTCAGAGTGGGCAAACAAACGTCCGTCGTTATAATGAAGCTGCTGACGTCCGAACTTCATAAAGAGCCCGTTGCTTGATTTAACTTGTGCCCAGGCCTCATTAACCAATGCATTGGCGCTGCTATTGGCAATAGCATTCTGGCCCCAGGTGTTTACGTTCTGAACAGACATAAAGGTAGATACATGCTCATTTGAATAGGCCAGAGAGAGTCTCGAACGCTGAGAAATAAAGCCTGCAGACTTGTCTGTATCGCTCATAGGACTTTGATATCCGTTACGATATTCTGCACGCGGTCTAAGCTGCATGTTGATATTCAGCTGGTTAGGCTTCTCACTTTCCTGAGCTTCAACACTCCACCAGCAGGATGAGAGAAGCATGGATAAGATTAACAAATATTTCATCTTCATAGATCGATAATTTTGAAGGTTATTTTTATTAACTTGAAAATTCTAAACTATATTATTGATTTTAGCCCATATTGTAAGTGTGCACGCTAACTCCTTGTGCAGAAGGCAGGTAATTGATACCATACCAGGTTATTTGCAGAATAAGGAAGGAGACTAAAAGCACAATCAATGCAGCCTGTTGTTTTAATGGACGGTGGCTCCGGTAATGGATATATACTAAAAAACCAAGCCAGGTAGCTGCTGCCCAGGTCTCTTTGGGGTCCCAGCTCCAGTAATGTCCCCAGGCTTCTTTGGCCCAAAGGGCACCAAAAAGCATTCCGATAGTCAGAAATGCTGTTCCCACATATACCAGATTGTCAATCAGGTCCATGGTTTGTGGTCCGAAATGAACACTCTCTTTTTTAATTAAAAAATAGAGTCCAATGACCGAGGCTGCGCCCAAAACTGCGTAGGAGAACATATAAATAATTACATGGGGAGCAAACCAGGGACTTTGCAGCGCAGGCATTAATGTTTTATTATGAATTTCGGGTTTTAATATATTGACCATAATAAATACAAAGGCCAGAATAGTACTAAAACTTAAAATCCACTTATATTTCCAGCGAATATAGGTAATCAGACCTGCAACAGGTAGAAAGAATGAGTACCAGAGTCGTGTTTCACCCATGGTCCGCAGCGGTGGTCGTTCAAGCGATAACCACATACCTGCAATGTAGGCGGCAAAAACCAGCAGTCCTGCTATTGTGAAAAGATTAGCGGCAGTTGATTTCTCTTTGAATGAATAGTAAGCACCTGCTACCCAAAGAATGACAGCAGGAATTGCAAAATAGATAAAGGATGTCCAGCTCATAGTCAGTATTTCTGTATTATTTTACGATTTCTTTCCCACAATAAAAAGTCCCAGTGCGCCCAGCAGCATCATAATAATGCCGGTGTAAACAAGCCATAACCAGGGGTCACGAACCAGTTCAAACACACTTAAATGACTCCATTTACCCCGGTGCTCATCGTAACTGATCTGATATATCTTCCAGCCATTTACTTTCAAAGGCTTATTTACTTCAATTACCTTACGGATGCTTTTACCATCTTTTGTGTAAACCGTTACATCAGAAGCGTAACGTCTTGGTTCACGTTCAGGCATAACGAGACTATTGCTGTCATCCAGTTTTAAGCCATGATAAGGAAAGAGGTAACTACCGCTGCTCACCCACCCTTTTACAGTTTCACCTGTTTCGACATTGGTGGCACTTACAAAAACAGCAGCAGCAGCCCCCTCAGAATGAAATTCAACAAAATGAACGCTGTCGGTACTGATTACCGGTGCGCTGTATTCGAATTTCTTCTCAACAGTTACATCCCATCCGAGCATGTGATCTTTCATCGGAATCTCCTCTACCAGCACAGCCAATGGCTGTTTTTCAGGGAGAGTTTTTCCGGTTTCATTATCAATAACCATCAGTTTGGGCGGATACTCATCAATTGTAAATTCATGCAGCTCAATGGCCATATCCATTTCAACCATTTCGTTATACTCGTTGGTAACGCGCCACTCAGTGTTGTCTTTTTCAACAATCATCTGATAGCGGTGCATATCGGCACTACCCAGTACACCTGCTACCAGAACGATGAACAGGCCGACATGATTCAACAAAAAAGGTATATCTCTTTTCAGGCGAAATTTGCTAAGACGGCGCAAAGTAGCCAGTCCCAAAACAATGGTCAGATAGATATAGATGAGAACGAAGGGCCATGCAGAGAGCATGTTTTTGAAACCAAGCAGTCCCAGTATTCCACTGCGGTCGATACCGGCTGACTGACGGGTAAAACCCATAACAACTACCAGCAGTAAAAATGCTGAAATGGCTGTAACACTGGCTTCCATACCGGAGAACCAGCGAAGTTTCGGTTTTTTTACGGAGTATTTGTAAAAGAAATAGACAAAAGCAATAAAAAGTGTTCCTAAAATTGCATTGACCGGAAATTCCAGAAAACTGAAATTAAAAGGACCGATACTTATTTGCAATAGAATGCCGGTTATGATTAAACCGGCACCTATTACAAATCCTTCTTTATACCCCCAGGGATGTTTCCACATATTCAATTATATATCACAGGATGTTTCCTATTTGGCAGCAATAATTTTGTTGTTTTCTTTTGCTGATTTAAGCCACTGAGGAACAACTTCATCCATGAATTTTTGTTTGTTTTGACGCTCTTGATCCATGTCGAGTCCAATGTAGTGCTGAGCTTTCGCTTTGGTAGAAATGTCAGGCATTGGAACTTCACCGTTGAAACCAAGGTTTGCGAGTACTTTAGAGATAGAGAGACGAGCCTGAAGTGCTTTGTCAAGTCCGTGACCCAGAATTCTCTGAATTTCCTGCGGAGCATGGAATGATGCACCGTGTGATGCTACACCAAAGTCCCAGCGCCATTGTGAAGCGCGCAGCAGGTCAAGTACAGGTTTCATTTGGGCTTCAGAAGCACCTTTTTCCCAGGCAAATTTAGCTTCGATGTGCGCTTTAGCCAGTTCCACTTCGAGACGGTCACGTACTTCGAACACTTTTTCCTGACGCTCATAAACATTCTGACGTAGAGTCTCTTCACTTTCGCGGTGACAAACCTGACAGGTTCTGTCAATTTTAGCCAGCGGGCTTTG
>CAYPPC010000206.1:2321-5592 GCA_964412435.1 uncultured Paludibacter sp. | reverse complement strand
ATTGAAAATATTATCCGGGCTGTTTTTGCACTTGAAGGCGGATACCATGTGCTTGTTATTGATGATGGCTCACCGGATGGCACAGCCGTTATAGTAAAAACGCTGATGAAAGAGTTTCCGGAGCGGCTCTTTATTTTGGAGCGTGAGGGTAAACTCGGACTGGGTACAGCCTATATTGCCGGTTTTAAATACGGTATTGAGAAAAAATACGACTATATCTTTGAAATGGATGCAGACTTTTCGCACAATCCCGAAGATGTTCCGAAACTTTATGATGCCTGTGAAAACGGCGGAGCCGACGTGGCCATCGGTTCGCGCTATGTAAGTGGTGTGAATGTGGTAAACTGGCCTATGGGACGCGTTTTGATGTCCTATTTTGCATCGAAATATGTGCGCTTCATCACCGGTTTAAAAATAGACGATACCACTGCCGGATTTAAATGTTATCGCCGGGAAGTGCTGGAAACTATTGAACTGGATAAAATCAAGTTTAAAGGTTATGCCTTCCAGATTGAGATGAAATTTACAGCTTATAAATGTGGGTTTACGATAAAAGAGGTACCTATTATTTTTATCAACCGACAGCACGGAACTTCTAAAATGAGCGGAGGCATTTTCAGCGAAGCTTTCTTAGGAGTAATTAATATGCGCCTGAAGAGTTTTACTCGCAAATATCCACAGAAGAAGAGCTGATAGTTTTTGAACCTGATAATCTTGCAACAATGAAAAAGTTAATATCAAACGCAGTAATTTTTAATGAAGGTAAGCGTTTTACCGGTTCTGTTCTTATCGAAAATGAGTTGATTAAGGAGATTTATACCGATGGTGAAAGGGCAAATATCGATGCTGATACGGAAGTGATAGACGCATCCGGATTCTGGCTGATGCCTGGTGCCATTGATGATCAGGTGCATTTCCGGGAACCTGGCTTAACTTATAAAGGAGATATTTACACTGAAAGCAAGGCGGCAGTTGCCGGAGGGGTGACCTCGTTTATGGAGATGCCGAATACCATTCCGCAAACTACAACGGTGCGTTTGCTCGAAGAGAAATATGCCCTTTCCGCCGGACGCTCTCTGGCCAATTACTCTTTCTATATGGGAGCTACCAACACCAACCTGGATGAACTGCTCAAAGTTGATCCCCGGAAAGTGTGCGGTGTGAAGGTCTTTATGGGTTCGTCCACTGGTAATATGCTGGTGAATGATTTGGAAGCTTTGAGACGTATATTTAGCGAAGTCTCTATGCTGATAGCCGTTCATTGTGAAGATGAAGAGACAATCCGCCGGAATATGGAGTATTATAAAAACCATTTCAGCCATCAGGCCGGATGTGAAATTCATCCCTTGATACGCTCAGAAGAAGCTTGTTATAAATCTTCTTCATTGGCTGTGTCACTTGCCAAACAATACAATACGCGTCTGCATATTCTGCACCTCTCCACAGCCAAAGAGATGGAGCTTTTTGATAATTCACTGCCACTTTCAGAGAAAAAGATAACAGCAGAAGTTTGCGTGCACCACCTTTGGTTTTCCGATAAGGATTATGAAGCTTATGGCAGTCGCATCAAATGGAATCCGGCTGTGAAGAAAGAGGCGGACCGCCTGGCACTTATCCAGGCTCTGAATGAGGATAAACTTGATGTGGTGGCCACCGACCATGCCCCGCATTTACTGAAAGAGAAAGAGGGCAGTTGTTACGAAACTATGTCGGGAGGGCCTTTGGTGCAACACTCTCTGGTAGCCATGTTGCAGCTGGCAGCTGCAGGCAACTTCACGGTTGAGCAGGTTGTTCAGAAAATGTGTCATGCTCCGGCAGAGCTTTTCAGAATCGACAGACGCGGCTTTATCCGTAAAGGATATTTTGCAGACCTGGTGCTGGTGGATCCCAATAGGCCTGAAACAGTGTCCCGTGAAAATATTCTCTATAAATGTGGCTGGTCGCCCTTTGAAGGCACGACTTTTGATGCTTCAGTAGTTCGCACTATCGTGAATGGCGCCACTGTTTATAACAGGGGACAATTTGATGAGAGTGTGAGAGGCAGGCGGCTGGAATTCAAAGGCTTCTGATAATGCCCGGTGGCTCTATTGTCAAACTTAATGTCAACGCATGGAAATACTTATTCTTGCTGTTCTGATTATCTTTAACGGATTCTTCTCTATTTCGGAGATCTCAATTGTTACTTCAAAGAGAACCCGCCTGGAGCAGCTGAAAAATGCAGGTAGCAAAGGGGCTGTATCGGCTCTGAAACTGCAGGATGATTCTGAAATGTTTATCTCTGCCGTGCTGGTCGGAATGACACTTGTCAGTCTGATTATCGGAGCATTGGGGGGAATGACATTTGCTGCCGGAATAACTCCCTATATCGAGCGCTTTGAACTCCTGGAGCCTTATGCTCCGGAAATTGCAATGGTGGTGATGATGGTTTTTATCACCTACGTCACCATTCTGATAGGTGAATTGCTGCCTAAAACTGTGGCACTTTCAAACCCGGAAAAGGTAGCAGTTATTATTGCACCTTTGATCACGCTTTTCAGTCGCTTGTTTTATCCTTTTGTGATGCTGCTTTCTCTCTCTATCCGGCTGGTTTCAAACAGCTTCGGAATAAAAAAACGGACTGACGGATACACGGAGTATGAATTGAGGCAAATGATTAAATCGGCCTCTGTGGAAGGGGTGATTGAAGAGGAGCAGACTGATATGCATGAAAAAGTGTTTCACTTTTCAGACAAGCGGGCCATGCACCTGATGACTCACCGGATTGAAGTGGAGTGGGTTGATATCAATGATACTGAAGAGAACCTGCGCAAAGAACTGGATGAGTGTCTGCATACTAAAGTGGTCTGTGCTGAAGATTCTTTAGATAATTTCAGAGGTGTTATCAATGTACGGGATTTTTATAAGGCTTCACTGGCTGAAAAAAACTTCAAGGTGACCGATCTGATAAAAGAGGCGGTAGTCATTCATGAAAGTACTTCTGCATCGAATGTTTTGAAAGCGCTAAAACAAAATCCGATGCACTTTTGTGTGGTTGTGGATGAGTATGGAGACTTCGAGGGGGTGATTACCTACCACGATATAATGGAAAACTTTATTGGTGATGTGCCGGATGAAGGCGAGGTGGATGAACCACATTTTATAACTGCAGCTGACGGATCTGTACTGGTGAATGGTGATGCTCCGGTGGAAGTCCTTTCGAGGATTATGGAGGGCTTCAATCCTGATTTTGAACAGATCGATTATGCTACGGTTGCCGGTTTTGTGATTGACC
>CAYPPC010000206.1:0-2311 GCA_964412435.1 uncultured Paludibacter sp. | reverse complement strand
GATTGACCAGATCAATGAGATACCGGCCAGGGGCGACCATCTGGACTATCTCAACTATGAGTTGGAAATTATAGAGATGGATGGAAACAGAATTGATAAAATTAAGATTAAACAAACTATTATAGATGAAGAGGAGTAGGCAGATCCTGCTCTGAACATAAGAGAAACTTAAAACAATGAAAAAACTTACTGTTTACTGGTATTTGTTGCCCATGCTTTTTCTAATTTCATGTAATGGCAGCAATAAAGATTATACTTTTGACAAGGGTTCGGTTTTTGGTACTTACTACAGCATCACTTATCAGCATCCGAAAGGTGAGTCGCTTCAGATGAAAATTGAGCAGAAGTTTAAAGAGTTTGATAATTCACTCTCCACTTTCAATCCCGAATCTATTATCTCCCGCATCAACAGGAATGATGAAGAAGTGCTTACTGACAACTACTTTGATACTATGTACCACACAGCCAGATTGATTTCTGAACAGAGTGAAGGTGCCTTCGACATCACGGTTGGTCCGCTTGTAAGTGCCTGGGGCTTTGGGTTTTCAGCAAACAGCCATGAAAATGAACCGGATGTGGCAGAGATTTTACCTTATATTGGTTACCGGATGATATCGCTTGAAAACGGGCGGATTATAAAGGAAGATGATCGCAACATGCTGGATGCAAGTGCTATTGCAAAAGGTCAGAGTTGTGATGTGATTGCAGAACTGCTCGAAAGCCACGGTTGCCAAAACTACATGGTTGAAATTGGGGGAGAGGTGGTAACTAAAGGGCTAAACCCCAAAGGTGAAAAGTGGAAAATAGCGATTGACAAACCCCAGGATGATCCGGATTTTGCAGAAGTAGAGTTTCAAACTATACTTGGAATCAGCAATGTAGGTCTGGCCACTTCGGGCAATTACCGCCAGTTCTATTTCCGTGACGGGAAAAAATATGCGCATACTATTGACCCGCGCACCGGTTACCCGGTGAATCATAATTTGCTGAGTGCCACAGTAATTGCAGAATCAGCTATGCAGGCCGATGCCTACGCCACAGCGTTTATGGTGCTTGGCCTGGAGAAAAGCCTGGAGCTTTGCAGGCAAATTGACAAGCTGGAGTGTTACCTGATTTATGAAGATGAATACGGACTGATTCAGACTCAAAATACGGATGGATTCAATCAGTTTTTTTTAGAGGAGTAATTAAGCCGGCGGAGCTGGAGGCTTCAATCAAACCGGTTAGAAATAAAATAATCAGCCGTATAAAACACCCGAATTAGTGATTATCATTATTTTACGAAGCCCATTATCATTAAAAAAAACAAATATAATTTTTAAATCGATATAATATTACTAACTTTGCACCCCTAAAATATAGAAATGAAGCGATATATATTTTTCATAATCAGTGCTTTTTTGCTGCTTACATCCTGTAGCGAGTATCAGAAACTACTCAAGTCAACCGATCCGGAGATCAAGTATGACAAGGCAGTGGAATACTATACAGCTAAAAAGTACGAAAAGGCTATTACACTTTTCGGGGATATCTCCTCTTACTACAGAAATTCAGATCGTGCCGAGTTAATTATCAATTATCTGGGTAAAGCCCATATTGAAAGGAAAGATTACTTTACGGCTGCTGAGTATTACAACTCTTACATCGGAGCTTATCCACGTGGAGAATATATTGAAGATGCTAAATTTATGCTGGCATTTTGCCACTATAAAGAGTCACCGGATGTACGCCTGGATCAGGAAGCTACTTACAGGGCTATTGCTGCTTTTCAGGACTTTGCCGAGCAGTTTCCCATGTCTGACAGAGCTGTTGAGGCCAATAACTACCTGCAGGAATTAAATGATAAACTGGCTGAAAAAGAGCTTATTAATGCGAAACTGTATTATGATTTAGGGCTTTATCTGGGAAATAACTATCTCTCTTCAGTGATTGTTGCCGAGAATGCATTGAAAAATTTTCCGTCTACGAAATTTCGCGAAGAGCTGATGTTTGTAGTGCTAAAAGCAAAATATCAGCAGGCAGTATATAGTGATGAACAGATGCTGGAGGATCGCCTGCAGGCAACAATTGACGAGGCTTACACTTTTTTGAATGAATATCCTGAAGGAAAATACGTTTCACAAGCCAGAGATATTCTGAAAAAGTCAGAAAAAAGCATGTCGCAAACAAACAGTTAAGTAAAACTGTTGAATAGATATAGAAAATAGAATAAAAATAATATAACTGAGGTTCTTATGGAATACAAAAAAATTAATGCCCCGACAACAACTGTTACAAGGGATATGAATGCGTTGAGTAAGGAAGTTGGAAA